>JBAQLX010000696.1:0-2517 GCA_049302315.1 Desulfosporosinus sp. | reverse complement strand
GTGTACGGGGCCGCTTCCGTGGTGGTTCATTTCCAGCAGTGCTTCATTAACTATACGTCTGCAATACCAATAATCTTTATCATCCTTTATGATAGGCAGAGACACCGACTTTTTGCAAAAGCCTTTATACAGTTCAGTCTGAGGTACCATCTGATCTTCCAGCTGGTTCAGGTAATACGGGTTTCTGTCCGACGTCAGCACTACAAGTGGCAAATGTTGATAAAACGCTTCACATACCGCGGAAGTATAATTCGTCGGTGCTGTACCAGACGTACAGGATATCAATACCGGCTGCCGGGTTTCCAACGCCAACCCCATTGCAAAATAAGCCGCACTTCGCTCATCTACGATAGAATAGCACTGGAAATACGGATCCTTCTCCAAAGAATGTACAATCGGCACATTTCTCGTCCCCGGAGACAGTACCGCGCTTTTAACACCAAACTCTTTTAATAACGAAATTAAGATCTGAACACTTTTATTATCTGAGTACATTTTCAATCCCCCCTTACGATTTTTTTAATAGCTAATTTTCAAATATATTAGCTATTTCTTCCAGTTTTTCTTGTATTGGCAGATACTGGGGACACGCTTTTTCGCATTTGCCACATTTAATACAGTCACCGGCTTTTCCTTTACCATATATAGCAGTTTTATAACGATTTTTATGAATCATCACGGCTGCTATGTCGCTTCGACCGGAAGATTTTATTGAATTATAAATACTGAAAAGATCAGGAATCGGTATTTTATTAACACATTCCTCAATACAATATCTACATGTTGTACACTGAATATTGTAGCTCTGTTTGATGATAGCAGAAACTTTATTAATTACTTCATATTCTTCGTTTCTTAGTGGTTTAAATGCCTTCATATACGATACATTATCCTGTACTTGTTGGAGATTGGACATACCGGATAAAACAAGCATAATGCCTTCCAATGACGCAGCATAACGTATTGCGAAAGAGGCAGCGGATGCTTCACTATTCAAGCTTTTAAACAATTTCAGGGCTTCATCTGCTATATTGACCAATCCACCGCCCTTGACCGGTTCCATAACAATAATGGGTTTATGGTGGTTCCTTGCCACCTTATAACACGCCTCTGACTGAATATGCGGGCTTTCCATATCCAAATAATTGATCTGAAGTTGCACGAAATCCATTTCGGGATGCGCACACAGAATCTCATCCAAAACTTGCGGAGAATCATGAAAAGAAAAACCAATATATTTCGCCTTTCCTTCATCCTTTAGCTTATACAGATAATCGAAGCCACCCAACTTTTCATATTTATGAAAAACTGGCTCTTTCAAGCTGTGCAACAAATAGAAATCGAAGAAATTTACTCCGCAACGTTCCAGCTGCCTATTAAAAATGATGTCGAACCACTCAGTATCTCTGATCTCTGGAGGCATTTTATCCGCCAATAAAAACGAAGCCCTGTCGTATCTCTCTACCAAACATTTTCTGATTGCCGTTTCAGACATGTGATTATGATAAGGATAGGCGGTTTCAAAATAATTAAATCCGTTTGTTAGATATTCATCAACCATTCCGTTGACGTAATTAAAATCAATATCAGCCGGATCACTGCTCAGCAACGGCAATCGCATAAATCCAAAGCCCAACTTTTTATCGAATAATTGTTCTATTTCCATATGTTTGCCTCCGTCTAAACTTCTTCACACTTTTACCGACGCCAATAGTTCCATGGTCCTTACAGCGTTTTTTCTCCAGTCAGTAATATTCTGCTGCAGATTCTGCCGTATTATTTCATGGTTTTGTTCCAGCGAACAAAATTTTCCATCCAACTTCTCAATAGAAATCTCGGCAAGTGGGATGGAGTACTCTTCAAAATGTGCCAGTTCCAGGAAACCCTCCATTTTTTCCTCATAAACAACAGCAACAAACGGCGTTCCCATCTTTGCCGCAAATATATTCGAATGATACCGCATTCCGATTACAGCATACAGTTTTGATATAATATACTGCTGAAAATAGGTGTCCATCGTGTCATCCATCAAAAACGTTTTGCCGGTGCAATACTTTTCCAAATAATTATAATCATTTTCATTTCCAAAGAGCTGTGGAATCAATAAGACGCCGTATCCCTTTTCCTCAAGTTTATTGATATATTTATGAAAAGTATCTTCTATCCGAACCAATAATTCCTGATCATTGCGCAGCTTGATGTGCCACTTAAAATCTGATATCGTAATTCCAACAACTTTGTCATGCGAATTTAAAAATTGCTTAAGTTTACTATAATCATTTAGCTTCTTTTCATTAGAAACTTTATCGATGTCATTCATAAAAGCCAGGTCCATCGTTACGTGGATGTTTTCTCGGATACCGATCTGCTCAAGATATTTTTGCGATATCTCTTCTCTCACGCACGTTACCTTCGGTGTTTTAATTAGCCATTGCCTTATGCGGTTCGGTTTGTCGGTATCAAACGGTCCAATGGATGGAGCAGCAACAAATAGAGGGATCTGGTATAATTTTGCGC
>JBAQLX010000695.1:0-2016 GCA_049302315.1 Desulfosporosinus sp. | reverse complement strand
GTATTCAAGTATTAATGCGGCTTATCCGTGAAGCCTGTGATACGCAGGCAAATTGGTGACGGATTGCAAAAAAATATTAAGGAGATACGGTGCATGGAGCAGTTATCAATTTATCTTCCGCCTTTTTCTAGCGATTACTCCGGGGTCTGCTCAGCTTTGTTTGATTTGAATTGTATGATAATCATCAATGATGCTTCTTGCTGTACACGAAATTACGTTAGCTACGATGAGCCGCGTTGGACAATCACAAAAAAGACCACATTCTGCTCCAAATTGCGTACCATCGATGCAGTGCTGGGAGATGATGAAAAGGTTATTCGTCAAACTGTAGAGGCGGCGCAGAAGTTAAACCCTGATTTTATCGCGGTGCTGGGCAGCCCGGTACCGGCCATTATTGGTATGGATATGACCGGCATTGCGCGGGAAATTGAAGCGCGCAGCGGCTGTCCGACTTTAGGCTTTGATACGACTGGTTTTTCTTATTATAACAAGGGGGTTGCGGCTGCATTTTTGGCGCTGCTGAAAAGGTTTGTATCCCCGGCGGCACGGACTGTCGCCAACAGTGTAAATATTCTGGGACTGACCCCACTGGACTTTTCGGCAAACGACAATAGCAGACATTTAAGAAAGTTGTTAGAAGACAGTGGTTTGCAGGTGACGTGCAGCTTTTTAATGCAGACCGATTTGGGCCAGGTACGTCGGGCCGCCACCGCCGCGGTCAATCTGGTGGTATCACAGTCAGGATGGGCGGCAGCTAAATATATGCAGACGCAATTCGGCATTCCTTACGTGGTTGCCACGCCGATGGGACGGCATCACAGCCAAACTGTAATACAGGCGGTAAGGCAAACGGCGCGGGACAAGGTGAACCGAGTCGTCAACGGCGGTCCAACGGCGGAAGATGACGCCTTGGCTTTGCTGATCATCGGGGATCAGGTGATGGCCAATTCGTTGCGAGCCGCCCTGTATCAAAACGGCAGTGTCCGAAATATAACGGTAGCAAGCTTTTTTGCCATTGAGCCGGAATTATCATTGCCGGGTGATCTTTTGCTTAAAAATGAAAAGCAGCTAATTGATTTGCTGCGCATTGGCCGGTATGACTGTATGGTGGCTGATCCGCTGATTGCCCGAATACCCGCCACCGCCGCGCTGCAATACCATTCACTGCCGCATCCCGCAGTGTCCAGCCAACTTTATTGGGAGGAGGTACCGTTATTTATCAGCGATGAAATGGAAAACCTGCTGCAAAGCTGGATCGGCTGATTTTGCAGGGTGGCGGATACCGCTTTTAGATACGAAATGCAATATCAAAGCGGAAAATGAGAATGAATTTAAGGGGGAATATTAATGAATCAAAATAATGATCTTTCAGTTACCAGAGCCGAGGCATTAGCACTGCTGCTTGAAAATTGGCCCTTAAAGGCCGGGACGGAATTGATACCGATTCAGCAGGCCTTGGGCCGCGTCACCGCGAAAAATGTGTATTCGCAAAACACAATGCCCGTATGCGATGTCTCTCAGGCCGATGGCATTGCCGTTCGTTCCGCGGATTTTTCCAATGGCTTGCCGGATACCTCTAGTTGGCTCAAAGGTGTGGAGTTTGTCCAGGCGGATACCGGCGACGATTTCCCTAACACTTTCGATACCATCATTCCTGTGGAAAGTATTTACTATGACAACGACGGCAAACTGCATTTTTCGGATGGATTTAGGTTTGTTAAAGGGGACCGTGTCAGGAAAGCGGGCAGTATGGTCAAAGAAGGCGATTTGCTGGTAGAGGCGCACATTCGTCTGACACCGCTGCATTTGGCCGTGCTCGGGTTGGGTGGTATTTATCAACTGGAAGTCATCAAAAAACCGAAGGTTGTCTATATGCCAACCGGCAGCGAACTTATCACTGGCGGTATCAAACCACAGCGCGGGCAAAACGTTGAGTCCAACGGCTTGATGGTTTCAGCTTTCCTGCAGCAATGGGGTGCGGAGCCAATTTGCTATCCTATTATCAAGGACAAGCCC
>JBAQLX010000694.1:0-1805 GCA_049302315.1 Desulfosporosinus sp. | reverse complement strand
AAAGCGATCAGTATAGCGGCGCTTAACGCCCTTTCTGAAACATGTTGGCAAAAATTCGCTCCGCAGGGCTATGAGATTCAAAGCAACGTTGATGCCCTGGATGTCGTGAAAATTCCCGAAGAAGCATACGTTGTTGTGGTCGGCGCCTTGGTGCCTTTCATTAAGAAACTAATAACGCGCGGAAAGCCCTTCACGATTCTGGAAATGGACCCCTCGACTCTAAAACCACACGAAATGCCTTTTTATATGCACGGAAGCCGAGCGGCCGAGATCATACCCAAAGCGGATGTATTAGTGATCACGGGTACCACGTTAATCAACGATACTTTGGACGATTTACTCCAGTTGGCTAAACCTGAAGCGCATATTGTCGTCGTCGGACCGACGGCAAGCCTCTTGCCGGATGCGTTTTTTAAACGCGGCGTAGATCTTTTGGGTGGTATTTCCGTGACAAATCCCGACGAATTGTTAGACCTTTTAGCAGAGGCCGGCTCAGGCTATCACTTTTTTGGCAAGTCCGCCGACCGGACGGTGATCAGAAAACTTGAGGAGAAATGACGATCATTGCTGGCTTAATCCTGTCTTTGAAGGGAGGTGAGCTCAGGAAAAACAGGAAGGAGAATCGGGTATTGAGACTAAACAGTAATGATCACTTTACTGTAAAAATAATTGCGCTGGTCTGCTTTACGATAGCTTTGTTTTTTGGGTCGTTTTTGGTTGGACGGTTTGCAATATCTCCCCAAACAGTTCTGGATATCATCCTTTCGAATTTTATTGATATACCTCAGTACTGGGATACTACCCTCGGAACGGTAGTTTTGCAGGTGCGTATTCCTAGGATTGTTCTTGCTATTTTAGTTGGGGGAGCTCTTTCGGTTGCCGGAGCTTCTTATCAGACATTGTTTAAAAATCCAATGGTCTCACCCGACATTTTGGGGGTTTCGGCAGGCGCGGCCTTTGGTGCGGCACTTGCCATGTTAAATAATGCTTCCTGGTGGCAGATTCAGGGGCTGGCTTTTATTTTCGGAAGCATAGCGGTAACAGCTGCCTATACAATTTCATATGTATTTGGGAAAAATACGATTACCGTACTCATATTGGCGGGAATTGTCGTTTCCAGTCTGTTTCATTCGTTGCTTTCCATCGTAAAAACACTGGCCGATACGGATAATGCCCTGCCGTCCATAACGTATTGGCTGATGGGTAGTTTGGGCAAAGGCAAAAATGATGATGTTTTAATCATGCTGCCAACTTTGGCCATATCCCTTTTCTTGATCTATATTTTTCGTAGTCAGATCAACGTTTTAGCGGCAGGAGAAGACGAGGCGCGCACGATGGGAGTAAATGTTCCCATGGTCAAGCTGGTCGTTGTTGTTAGTTCGACGCTTATGACAGTTTCGGCAGTCTGTATCTGCGGGATTGTCGGCTGGGTTGGCATGGTAGTGCCGCATATCGCCCGCATGCTTACCGGCGCGAGTTTTTCGAAGCTTGCCGCTACTTCGTTTTTTATTGGCGGAGCGTTTTTGTTAATTATTGACAATGTTATTCGTGGGGTCGAAGGGGTTGAACTCCCGCTTGGCGTGCTGACCGCTTTGGTTGGGACGCCTGTATTCGTGTTATTGCTGTCAAGGGTTAAGAAGGGGTGGTCGTAGTGTTAACAGTTAAAGGGTTGAGTTATTATTATCGTCCAGACAGAGTTATTTTGAAAGATATTTCTCTTACCCTTGCCAGCCATGATATTTTGTGCCTGCTTGGTCCTAACGGAACGGGCAAGACAACCTTGCTTCGCTGTCTACTTTCTCTTA
>JBAQLX010000693.1:0-1752 GCA_049302315.1 Desulfosporosinus sp. | reverse complement strand
TGGTCGACGGCATATTGGCAACTTCAAGATAGGTCAGCAAATGCATCCCAAAGCTGTTTGTCACTTTAAAAAAGTTCTCCATTATTTCCTTGCATAACTCCGTTTCTGTACTCGTTTTCTGGCTCTTTAAATAGTACTCACCTTTTTTTGAGGCCAGTAAGTTTTCTTTAGTGATGCGAATTGCTTTTCGCTCTTCTAATGTCAAGTCTTCAAAATGCTCCGGCTGCTGCAAAATCTCCGCCACTTCTACTAGTTCCTCTTGAAATTTCTTTATTTCCTGGCATTGATCCCCGAATGGCTCATACACTGTCGTCATATCGATCATTTTCTTGATCACGGGATCCGGTGCAGTCTCTTGCGCTATTTCCAAGTGTTCATGGATCATTTTACACTTTTCAACAGACTCGACTCCTCCCTGATTCCAGGGAGAATGTCCTTTTTGGTTCCACACAGTACGTATCGCCTGTGCATAACCGTTAAATACGACTTGTTTATCCTTGTTTTCTTCTTCGGCTATCAAGCGTTCAATCGGTCTCAAGCCGCGAAGTTTTTTTTAAACCGACCCTTATTCCTCTATCTTTTTCTCCAACTGTCTTACCCATGTCCTTCAAATAATGAAATGTGCACAATTGATACGGCACCTCTGGAAAGACAAGATCTTTGGCTTTTCTTATGGACTGTTGTCCATCACTGACAATACCCTTAACAGGTATCCCGCTATCCTTGATGATTCGAAATAAGTTAACCATGGCCTCAGTATCCGTATTGTGTAAAACAACTCCCTGTAAAACTTCTTGAGTTTCAACATCTCTTAAAACGTATAAAAGGTCATTCCCTTGTTGCGGCTGCAATCCATCTATACTAATTATGACGCCGCCGTTCTTTTCAAAGACTGGGGCCAACTCTTTTAAACGGCTCGGTAAACTGCATTTGATCAAGTATTCAAAGGATCGGTATAAGTAGTCGACATTACGTCTGGAAATCTGAATCCCCTTTTCCAAAAGGTCTTGATAAATTTCATCGAAATTCATACTTTCTTTCATTCTCTTGAAACCTATATAGGCTACAATATCAAGCCCAAAAGTTGACTTCGGTAACGAATATCTATGAGTTTCTAATGAGGAATAAGAGACTTTATTTAGACAATTTGGACAGCCTGGAGTTGTGCAACGCATAGAATTGCTTCTTACATGCAAGACACCGGTTAATGTCACTACATATTTATCCACGATCCACGTCCGATAATCCAATTTGTGACCACATAAGTCACATGTTTTCTGATCAGGTTTTAAGGTTACTTTTGTACAGTGTGGGTAAGTTCTCTTTATCTTCATTAATGTAGCCACCTCATATCAATATGTATATTCTTCCAACATACTTTAACATGAGGAGTTATTGGAGTCCAGCACTATTTTTGTTTTTTCTCGGCTTTTGCGCAAAGAATGATAGACTTGCTTATTACTTAGGCTCCATGTCAATAGAACGCACTAACTGTAGTTCTCTTGATGGGAATATAATGTTAAAACAATACTTGATGCGTAAGAACCCTTTTCCCTATCTGATTAATGTTGAAGTGGTACAATTGCTACCACTGCGTTTTACCAAATTATCGTTTGACTTTCACTACAAAACCAAAATTTCCTCACCAGCAGACCAACTTTGCATTTCTTCACTGTGTGTAAAAGGTATCCAAGATAAATATTGACTCTCTTTCAGCGAATATAACACAACTATATTGTGTTACAATACGTT
>JBAQLX010000692.1:0-2794 GCA_049302315.1 Desulfosporosinus sp. | reverse complement strand
ACTTCGTTTTTGAGCCAGTTTTTACCGGCTGCTACGTTATCATCGTCCTTGCTTGCCAAGTAAAGAGCCATAAACACATTGCGAAGCAAGGTTCCTGCAAAACCGTCGCCACTGATATTGCGACCAGCCCACTCGCCCGCTGTCCTTAACCTAGCACGGTTTGCCTTGGAGTTTTCCATGAACTCCTTATATTCATTAACACCAAAGCCTCTGGCCAGTTCTTGATATGCTGATACCTGATAGATGTTATTCTTTTCAAGCTCCAACCCCTTGATATAAAGCTTCTCCTCTGCGGATAATGACCTCCACATGAAAGAATCAAATTCACTGGGTATGAGTTGGTCGTAAGCAATCTTTTTAGCACTCTCAATTACTTGGGCAACAGGTGATAGTTCGCCACTTTTTCTCATTCTGGAGAGCTCATAGGCAACATCAATGTCCTCGATATTTTTATAAGACGTCAGCACTTTAAGCGATGCTGCATAAGCGGCTAAAATATAATCTGCATCAGTAAAGTTTGGCTCCTCTTTATCATCAAGGCGCTGCATACTCCTTATTTGGGCTTTTACCTCATCTTCGACCTCAGGCATTATTTCATCCAAAAAGGCGGTTTTTTCGCTTGTTCTTTTGCGTAATACAAGTAGAACTGTGCCTTTGACATAGTTGCCCTCTTTAAGTCCGGCGCTTTCGGTTTCGGTGGCAATCGTCCAGGCCGCTGTTACCTGCAATCCTGCTGCCCAGACGATATTTCGGAGATCCGCCCATACACTTACATCTTGATGAGTAAACATAATAATTTGCATACCATTATCAGGCATGTTTGCGGCGAGATTTGTATATATCTCAATCATTGAGTTATTAAAAGTTTCCTCTCGGCCTCGTACTGCGAGCACTCGCTTACTGTCGACATACCAATCGGGAAATGCCTTTTTAAGCAGTTTTTTATCCCATGCAAGGAAAAATTCGCTTAATTCGTGATAGTTTACAGCATCAGCATAAGGTGGATCAGTTATCCAAATGTCACATTGATTATTAATTATTCTGGCATCTTCAATCTTAATTGTTTTGTCGAATATTTTTGATCCACTAATTCCAGTAGGGTTTATGTTATAAATGCCTTTTAGTAAAGGAAGCGCTCTTGATCCATATTCCCACATTGTATTGAATGCTTGATTATAAAAAGTTTGAGCCATAGATTCTCTTGCTTGTCCTACACCCCATCTACATAGCTTACTATTCCAATCACAACATCTCTGAATTAATAATAAACCAATTACACGTTCCAAAGTACTTTCTGCAATATCATCAATACTTTTCTGTATTAAGCCATGCATTAAAAGTTGCCTTGGATTAAATAGCTGATGCCAATGTGTCCATCCACGAGTACGCATAAGCTCTTTCGTTTTTTCGCCTTCTTCAATCTTACCATTCGGGATATATCCTTTTTTCTGCCATTCTTTAAATCTATCTGAAAGAATATCTATTACATTTTGCTCTCTTTCAAAATCCTTTTCTGTTGGAGCTACATAATAGCGTTTTCCATTTGCGTTTACATATCGTATGCAATAAAGTCTTTCTTTCAAGGTATCATGTTCACGAGGTATGAAATCATCCTTATTCCACTGTCTTAAACCATATCCCAAACTTGTATCCTTACGAATCGCTGAAACAGGTACTGTTTTTTTACAGTGCGGGCAGAAAATGCTCCCATTTTTAACAGTTACCAATTCATTAGCTGCTTTTAGTTTTACACTTGAAACGCCACTTTCTATTTCTATATCAAAACCATCTATACCATTATCCTTAAGGGAAGCTATCGTCATACTCCCAACCCCAATTACCCAAGATGATGCTAATGGGAGAATATAAGAGCATTCAGGACATATGGTTTCGGTACAATAAAGATATACATTTGCTCTATCGCCATTCTCATTGGTTTCAATACCCGACAAAAGAATTCTTTTGTCTACTGCATCGTATGCTCTTTGCTGAAACTCTCGTAGTTTAACAATTTCTTCATCACTTGCGCCTGCAAGATTGAGGTCTGCCCACGTTAAAAGCCCCGCAATCGGATTTAGGTCAGAAGCAAAAACATCACAGCCCATTCGTGCTGCTTCAAAGGGAACAGAGCCACCACCACAAAAACAATCGCCAACAATTGCCCTGTGTCCAAATTTCATAACACCAAGCTGTTCACAAAGTTCATGCAAACTAGTAGCCGTTGTGTCAAGATGTGCATTGATTTCTTTCCACACCGCAGGCCTTTCGTTTGCATATTCCTCCGGTCGCATACAATAGGTTAGCTTTTGATCGTAAGACATCCGACTCCACGCTTTTTCGAGAGCTGTAGCTTTTTCAGTAGCCTCTATGCCAGCCTTCCATGAAGTTGTCAATTCACCTCCTGTTTGGGCAAAATACTGCTCACGCTCTCTTGTAGTCAATATCGCGAATGCATTCTTTGGAGGGATTGATTTTGTTTTGCGACTTAATAACCCCTCTTTGTCCATTGACATTATTTTAAGGAATATATCCATATCCTTTTTGGGTTCATCACTTGCAGGAAGCAACAATCCAAGCAGAGCCGCACGCACTAATACAAGCGGTTTTCGGCCCCACCATTTTCCTATGCCTGTTAGTGTTTGACCCTGAACAGCCTTCCTTTCTTTGTAGCTTTCTTTACTGACCTTAGAAACAGGAAACTGCACTTCAATAAAGGATTTATCGTAATTCAACAAATTATTCCTCCTCACCGCGTTTGAGCATGGCATCAAACAACGAAAACTGTCGCTGTTCA
>JBAQLX010000691.1:0-3414 GCA_049302315.1 Desulfosporosinus sp. | reverse complement strand
GTTCATGGTCGATGGGATTAGTCGTCAGCTCGTTCACCTCAGCTAGTACGGCAGTCGGAAAGACTTGCGTATCAAAACCACGGGGAAACGTTCGCTCAATGATATTAGCTGCATAATCATATTTCCCTGAAAAGAACAATTCGATCAAATGGTCTACATGTCGCCAGTCGATAACCGGGCAGTCGCCTGTAATTTCTACTATGATGTCGGCATTGACATCCCTTGCCGTGTCAAGCACGCGCAGCAGAACATCGTCTTCGCTACCGCGAAAGTACGCGCATCCAATACTATGGCATAACGCAACAATTTGGTCATCACAAGGATTATCAGTGGTCGCTACGATGACCTCATCAACGTATTTGCTTCTGCTTAGCCTTTCAATAATATGCTGTAAGACCGGTTTCCCAACCAGATCCAGTAAAACCTTGCCCGGTAAGCGAGTGGAACTCATCCGGGCCTCAATTGTAGCGCATATTTTTAGACCACTGTTGTTATACAATCTTAATCACCCAGCTTTTCAATAAGCTCTTCCTTGGTTAACCATTCTGAGTTGGCATCGCTTGAATATATAAAGCCTTCCGGTACGGTCTTTGCCGCCGGCCAGAGTTCATCATTCCACCATGAAAATTGAGGTTTAATAATATAAAAATTGTCGAGTTCAATAGTGTGACGAGCGTCATCTTCCGGAATCATAATTTCGTGCAATTTCTCCCCTGTGCGAACTCCAATGTACTCGTGGCGGCATCCCGGTGCTATAGCCTCTGCTAAATCAACAATTCGCATACTGGGAATCTTGGGAACAAATACTTCACCGCCGTGCATATAAGTCAGGCTGTTCAAGACATACTTGACTCCTTGTTCAAGAGTAATCCAAAATCGAGTCATCCGTGAGTCAGTAAGTGTGATAACCCCCGTTTCTCTTTGCTTCTCGAATAACGGGATTACGCTTCCCCGGCTTCCCATAACATTACCATATCGAACAACGCTAAACTTGGTCTCGGCCGTCGTACCAACATAGGAATTGCCTGCAACAAAAAGTTTGTCAGAACATAATTTCGTTGCACCATATAGATTAACCGGATTAGCAGCCTTGTCAGTACTTAAGGCGATTACCTTTTGAACACCACAGTCGATGGCTGCCTCAATGATATTTTGCGCCCCAAGGATATTTGTTTTTATTGCCTCAAAAGGGTTATACTCGCAAGCTGGAACTTGCTTGAGAGCAGCCGCATGTATTACATAATCAACATTCGCAAAAGCCCGATCCAGGCGTTTCTTGTCACGGACATCACCAAGAAAGAACCGCAAGCGGCTATCGTTATACTCTTGGGACATCTCGAACTGTTTTAACTCATCCCTGCTAAAAACAATAACCTTTTTTGTCCTGCGATGATTCAACAAATAATTTACTATTTTCTTACCGAAGGAGCCTGTCCCTCCGGTTATCAGTATTGACTTTCCATCCAAAAAATCCATGTTTACCTCCATCCGCAGCTAAGCATGATTTAATAAAGAAATACCTTGTACTTATACCGCCTGTGTATTAACTACTTGAAGCCCCAATTGAAGAATATCAATATATAACTTAGTAATGGCTTTTACTTCTTCCATTAATTTTATATAGATTTCATTCCATTTCAAGAATTCTTCATAGCTTTCGAGATTTGCCAACGGCCGAAGCTTGATAGTTTTAGCAAGTAATATTGCTTGCAGAACCTGCATTAGAGGCTTGTTTTTCTGGATTATTTCATAGAAAACTGCGTTAATACGGCGAAACTCCTGAATATATTTTTCATTTAAACTTTGACGCTTAGCCGCATCCTTAATTTCCAGCTGCAGCTCCATATTGTTATCGATAAAATCAACTAATTCGCGGGCCATCGTTAGATTCTCCGAGATTGCGAGCTTAAAATTTCTATAAATCTGCCCCTTATCCTGCCGGCCAATTTTCTTTTGTTCTTTGATAAGCTCGAGGAAATTTCTATCCGTCTGAAAGTTTACGTATCTCCTAATCGATTCCTGCAAAGGCATAACCTGAGTCCCTATTATATTAGCTCCGCCTTCAGTAGCGTTTATATATATAGTTCCGGAGTTTTTAGCAATATTGTTTTCAATCCAAATACGAGTACTATCCCAAAACCAATTGGTTCTGACCATTCCTCCACTAATACTGGGAACCCATTTAACTTCATTTTCCATGTTCGCTGGAGCATCAAGATCCATTCGATGATCTTTATCTTCAACATAATGTGAATGAGTAGAACCTTCTTCGGAATAAGCTAAATCCTGCCCTACAAAAATAATGGGTGAACATCCTAATACCTCAGCAATCGCCACATTCATGTTAGAACTGGAAATTCCACTGTCAAAACAGATAATATCCTGCACCATGTCTTTAAACCATCGCTCTAAAGCAGTATTTTCCTTTAGACATATTATTTTTTCACCGGAATAGTCCTGGAAGATTTCCTTTTCAATTACAGACTGCCCAATTAAGACTACCTCATTACCAAAATCTTTATTCTTAAAATGTTTTTCATAGTGTTCAATACCCCGCTCCAGTACAGAAACCACATCCGGCATAATGCCGTTTTTTAATAGCACCGATAGTGTTGATTCAGCACAGAGAATTAACGCCCTGTCTTTTACTGTTTTTAGCAGATGCATGTTTTTGTAAAGCGAGGAGCCGGATGCCACACAATATGCAGGCAGACCGGCATAATACGGTCTTAGTTTTGCTAAATCAAATGTATCAAGCATATAAGAAAAATTGTTAATATCATTAACCAAACCGTGTAAGGTGTCTAAAGCATCGTTTCCGCCTAGGGTATAACAATTAAATGCCAAGTCAGCAAATAATTTCCTTAGTGTTTTATACTCATCCCAATAGACTGTTTTTAAGACAGGGTGCTGATAGATATCTAAATTACCGATATATTGCACCAGGTTTGGCAAATATTCCTGCAGGGCAGTCCGAATATTCGATTCATTTCCTGCTATAAGATAGACGTTTTCATCGGCAAGTAATCCGGATAAATCATTTATCGTAAAGGCAGCTTTAAGCAGCTCCAGGTCATTTTCGATGATTAACAGTTTCGTTACCGTATCTTTCTTTTGCCATATTTCCATGACCTCGTAGCCTAACCCCATCCCCATAATTAGCATGAGAGTAAGTTTACGAAAATCAATTATTGAAACCCGACTAGCGGCTTCCCGCACCGGATCTAATCTACTATTAATATGAATCCATCTATTGTCAGTATGCATTTTAACCGTAAAAGCGTTTTTATTTGCTTCTATTAGTTGCAGCCGCGATGAGCTAAATTCCTTATCTCTCAGCAAACTGGCAACCTGTTCCTTACCGTTTCGTATAGCTAATAAGTTGTTTTCAAAATAATTCATAAAGAACCCCTT
>JBAQLX010000690.1:0-2420 GCA_049302315.1 Desulfosporosinus sp. | reverse complement strand
AAGTGCATTTCATATATTCCGCAGATGTTAGCAAACCCTTCCCCAATAAAACAGGGAAGGGTTTGCTAACTGTCTGAAATTCCACCATTCAAATACCTTACTGAACGTCAAATAACCTATTCTTATTGAAATTCTGCTGGCTGTATTGCGACCAATCGTAATTTGCCCAGAGGTTCTTAGACAAGGTATTGCCTATCAGACGACCTGGAATCTGGGAAGGCGATAAGGTGATATCAATAACAACGTGATTGGGATTTATAGAGACAATATCGAAGGAGCAATGATCTTTTTTACGCGCTTTGTGGCTGTTAAAATCGGCCTGACCGTGGTATAAATCTTGCGATAGGGGGATGAAGCTGAATTGTGGAACACTGTCATGCATTGTGACCGTAGCCCTTTTCGTTACAGTAAGTACAGGATTAAATGAAGAAATTGCCATACTTTTACCTCTTTTCATTAATTTAATGGAATGTATGCCCATTTCAGCGCCAGCCTCTGTATTACACGTTTGCGCCTCCCTAAGAACAAACATCACATTCATTATATATATTATATAACGAATGTGATGTTTGTGTCAAATTATTTGTGGGATTGCAGTTATAACCATTTCACGAGCAACTTCTTAATCTGAGAAATAATATTTTGCTTAAGCTGAGTGTTACCTATTCCTTTAGTGATACAAAGAGTTTCGAAAATCTTAACTGCGTTTTCATCGGTCAAATCGTCAGCATCTGATTCACTGAATTCATTGTGATTAAGCAAACTAGTGTCCCTCTTTGAATCAGGTAATTCAATCTCAGCCTTTTCCTGTATTAAGATAAAATGTGTTGCGGTACGAAAAAACTCTGAGTCCGGGAGAGTGCGTTGCTTATTAACTATAAAACCATATGGGGCTAGGATGAAGCCTACTAAACTGCCAACAGCTTGTTTAAAATTATTAAAATTCTTCAATTCACTCTCAGATATTAATTCAGCCTTAAAATCCTTTTCTAATTTAGAAATCACACCAAACAAAGCAGGTTTCTCAAATTTACACGCATTTGCCATAGCCAAAATCGATTCTGGACTAGATAGGAATTCAAATATTCTACAAAAATTATTGTTGTTCCCAAAACCCTTGTAGCGGGGATTGGCATTTAGGAATTTAGTAATATTTCTATTAATGAGGTTCACCTCCTTTCCCGAACATTGGATATATTATCATAATTATATAATGAATATTATATTTGTCAAGTTTTTTAGGCAACAATAACAATGTATGTCCGTATTGAAAAAGGAAAAAATGGCCAAACCCTATAGTGGGTTGGCCATTTCGCAGAGCGCCCGGCATGGGCGTTGTCTATAGGGTGAAAGTCCCGAATGGTGAAGACAACAGTAGCTATAGCTTAATGCAAGGGTGTTCACCGCGAGGTGAAATCTGAAGGAAGCAAGCGGCAAATCTCCGGCCCGAGGAACACGAACCTTATATAAGGCTCTTTGCAATTGGATGAGTTTGCTGCACAAAATGAAGTCCATGTTGTCGAAGGTTGCAGGGAGTAAACGAGGTGGGTAGATGGAGAGAAAGACAACGTTCTTACCCGGGGAGATAAATATGCATGATATCGAGTGTAATTGCCTTTAAAAGCACTTAATCCATGAGCGTAATCTAAAGGAAATTTACACTCTAACTCAGCGATCAATTTTATGGCTGTCAGCTGATAATGCTCCACTTAATCTTTGTAACATAATTACATTTGCGAAACTTGTGATTAATGATTTGTAAAGCGGAGGAGTTTTCATATAATCACCTTCCATTTTTAAATTAATTCTCTATGCGTATGATTACAAATTGTATATACGTTCCTATTCGAACAAGTCTTCAATTTGTTTTGCATTTGTTAATTTTTCCAATGTCGTATACCTCGGTGCCCGCATTGCATTAGCATTGGTCAAGCCTAATTTTACGACTTGTGGTAATTCAATTGCGCTCCCGTCAAAAAGAATCTCCTTTTTCTCAGTATCCTTATACTGCTTAACTTTTTTGACTTTAGCAAAGTGAGTAATTCCACTAATAGGAGCGGCCCGATAGATAGCAACAAATTTTACTTTGTGGATTTTATCTTCCTTGATCCTAACGGCATGCCATTTATTTTTGCCTAAGAAAATCTCCTCGAATCCCTCATTGCGTGCAGGAAAAATTGCTAAATCAAAGTTCCTGCAATTCGCAGACAATTTCTTCCACTTTATTTGTGTTGATATAACAAGAAAAAACTTATAATGAATTGACTTAAAGACAAACCAAAACTAATTTTTTGTAACACAAATTAGGCTGGTCAAAAAATGCACCTCGCCAAATATCAGCCTCAATCTCTATTTTTTAAGGAAATCGTCTTAATGTACGCAATCACCCCTTTCAATGCGATTGTCAAGGTATAAATGTT
>JBAQLX010000689.1:0-1700 GCA_049302315.1 Desulfosporosinus sp. | reverse complement strand
GTCCTTGGTATTCATGGTCTTTGAACTCTATATAATTTTGCCATCATCTATCAGATACGAACTAACTATTTATGATCTTTTCCAAGGTTTGTCGAATTTTCCGAGATAACAAAGGTTCCATGACCCTACGCGTAACGATGAGCGGCAGCGAACCGTTACGCCGAGTACTCAGCCATTGTCATTAAATCGAATTCTGTTCCTCACCAACCGATTAATACTGATGATACACAATAATGTTACCGATGTTCCCAAGAAGCTATCTCTGTGAAGTAAGATTCTCATTCATCAATTTGCTCCTAGAACGGTGGCTTGAAACAATGATCATGGTCACCTATATTCCGCATCAGGCAGACTTGCTCGCCTTTATCATCAGTAATCCATTCAAAAGTAAATCGGATTGACATGTTAAGACTCGCTTCCCATATGTTATCCGTTCCCTGTATGCGCTTAGCCCTAAACGATGGATGCTGCCAATCATCTTCAAACTGAACGATTTTGTCACCAAATAGAAATTTAACTTCTCTTGGCAGTTTTTTAAAAGCCCGCTCGAACCGAGGAGACCACTCAAAAATTATTGAATTATTTCTCGCCATCTTTCATGAGCTCCTCCATGAATTCTTTTGCTGAGTTTGCACGTTTTATCATACCTGCGTCAATCTCAGCCTGAGCCTCTTGTTCCCCGACCTGCCACTCTTCAGTCCAGAACCATTCCTGATCCGCAGGGATGACCTTTTTAGGCTCTAAAATAATCTTGCCATCTTGGACACAAAGTTCTAAAAGATCTCCATCAGTTAAGCGCAGTTCACGTGTTAGATCAGCTCCTAGCGTAAGCACTGAACGCTTACCTAACCGTATCAACCCATATGATTTTTTATTAGGCATTGCTTGCATTGTTTACCCTTCTTTCTGTATTTCAGAAGTTCTGTAAATAGTATAACCTAAAATCACAGTAAATAAAAGGATTGCAAGTAAACTGTGTAGGTGATCATCACCACTTTAGACACGCGACGAAGAAAGGTAAAGTAACCGTAACTCACCCAGTAAAAGACATCCCCATAAAAACAGTAAACAGTATTTTCAAAGTAGCAGGGATTACGCTCCAGTAATCTCCTACATATATAAAACATATAACTAATATATAAATTTAGGAGTGATAACTCATGAAAAAGGACCGTTATATATTCCCAGCAATCTTTGATTATGCAGATGATGGAATATCAATTGAATTTCCTGATTTGCCTGGATGTTTGCCTTGTGCCACCTCTACTGAAGAGGCATTAAGAAACGCACAGGAGGCTATGGCGCTTCATCTTTACAACATGGAAAAAGACGGCGATGAAATACCAGAACCTACTCCAGTTACTCAATTAAGGCCAGAATCTGATCAAGCTGTCGTACTCGTCGATGTTTGGATGCCGGCTTTACGTGACCAAATGGAGAATAAAGCAATTAAAAAAACCTTGACTATCCCAAAATGGCTAAACGATCTAGCAGAACAGAAAAACGTTAATTTTTCTCACGTTCTCCAAAACGCTTTAAAAAATTATCTTGGGATCAACGAGTCAAAGAATTTATGATTAGAATAACAAATCGAACTTGTACGCGGCGTTGCATTTAGTATGCGCAAAAGCGGAGTAGCTTGTCGGTTCATAACGGTTGACGCCGGACAAAACTCCATCGTGTAACATTGAATAATCCCT
>JBAQLX010000688.1:0-2798 GCA_049302315.1 Desulfosporosinus sp. | reverse complement strand
AAGCAGGATCATTCAAGATAGTTTGATAGTTTTTGTCCCCGCCGGTTGAAGAACTGACCAGAATCAGATCAGGATTCCAGGCAAGTACTTGCTCCATAGAAACGGGCGACATGCCCTGCCCGCTCTTTGCTTGTACATTAGCAACATTTTTGCCTCCGGCAAATTTTAAGACTTCAGTATGATGGGAAGCTTCCGGTTCGGTAGCAAGCCCGGCATTTCCTTCGGCATAGTACACGTTGACCCGTTTGTCTTCCGAAATTTTGGCAACCATATCGCTGACTGCCGCCATTTTTTGTTCGGTATAAGCCGCTAGTTTTTCAGCCCGGTCCTGAACCCCTAAGATATCACCCATAATCCTGTAGACTTTAGGCGTGGATGTAATTATTGAGTCTAAAACAATTACAGGTCTCTTGGTCTGATCCGTAATGCTATTGGCTGTAGTTGCCGAACTCACTTTATTTTCGGCATCAAGATCCGTCATAAAAATAATGAGATCCGGAGCCAATTTGGCTATTTCCTCAAGGTTGGCCGTGCATTTTTCGCCCATCCAGCCACCGAGGACCGGCAGATTCCTGGCGCGATCGCTTAGGTACTTTTTCAGATCGTTGGAAGGAGCATTGACCCAGGCCGCCATCTTTTCCGGAGCCAGCGAATACATCATTGCTTCGCAAGTGGGTACGGCGCAATAAACTGTATTAATTTTAGTAGGGATTGTAACCTGTCTTCCCGCCATGTCTGTCATTACCCTGGTAGTTGCCTGAGACGAATCCCCGGCAGAGGCCGAATTGGCCGGCGTAGTGCCGGCAGCCTTACTGCCGCAGCCGGCCAGCAGTAAAGTGATCATCCATAAGCAAAGTAAAATTGCCACTCCTTTGGAAACTGCCCTCTTGGTAAAGATTCTTAACATTCCTGATTCCTCCTCATTTTTTGTCTTAAACTGCTTCTATATCAACATAACGCTGTATTATAGAACAAATGAACAGTTCATCTGGCCTGCGATGCTTGAGTTATCGTCTTCATCGTCTCATTTAAGGCTAGTGAATTGCTTTTCCAATTCCACTTGCTGCTTGGCTTACTGAAAGATCGATTGAGATCTAAAAGAGAAAAATCCATATCATAAAATTCTGTATAAAATCTTTCTGCCTCTGTTATTACATCAAAATCATATATTTCTGGATAAAGAATATTTGCTATATTCATAAGTCCCAGTATCCACCTTGGGCTCCCAAAATCCCAACCGGGGGCAGGATGTGTGTATATTCTCATGTTCTTTACAGCTTCAACATTGATGCCAACCTTACAGCACTCTTCATGGAAATCTTCAACGGAAGAAGAAATGAAAGCCGAAATGAATATAACTTCTGGATTAAGGACATTTAATTGTTCAACGGAGATTTGCATACCTGGCCTTCCGGTACATTCTATTTCTTTATTTACACTTATCCCCCCAGCTGCTTCAACCAATTGATTTTCAAGACGTTCTCCTTTGAAACAAAAAAGTGGTTTTCCCATGGCATAATAAACACGAGGCTTATTCTCAATAGCTGACCAACCGTCTTTAATCACCGAAATTTTCCCTTTCATATAGGCAACCAGTTCTCCAGCCTTGTTTTCCGTCTTGGTTAATTCCCCAAAATGCCTAATTATCCCAAGATAAGTTCCGAAATTCTGAATGTCATGATGTAATTTTTGAAGCCCCTCACGACAAAGAACTTCTTCCCATACCTGAACGACCTTTTTTTTATCAGTGACACCAATCGATATTAAGATAGCTTCCATCATTTCCAAAGCCCTTGTAAAGGGATAGCCTCCCTCAAAATCACCTTCCTGGTACTTTATTTCCGCTGGAGGTGTTTTAATGCTGACGATCCAATCGCATTTCGGACAAATATTTTTTTGACCTGAACCCGTCTCCGGAAACGTCAATTTTGCTCCCATAGGGCCGTAAAAATCTCTTTTGTAGATAACTTCCCCGCAACGAGGACAGAATGTATTAAGATAGTCAGTTCCTGGTGAATTAAAGAGATACACATAGTTAAGAATTTTTTTTAATTCCCAATATAGATCTTCAGCCTCTCGTATAGATGGTTCCAAAGAAGAATCTGCACCTTCCAAAGGGATAAAACGCATCAACTGTAAAGGTATATCCAGCGACGTTTCTGCGATTATCCCTGCCAGTTCCAATACTTCGAGCATATTATCCTTTTTCAACATGCACGAAACTTCCACATGGATACCACTTTCATAAAGCTTTTTAATGTTCCTCAAAACCGGCTTAACCGTACTGCCTCCACAACTTTGATAAGCCCGGTCGGACAACCCTTTAACACCTACGTTGATGAAATCTAAATAGCCGTTGATTTTAGCCAGCGAAATCTCAGTAAAATAGGCATTTGTGGAACAGCCTACTAATAAGCCCTTCTGTTTAGCTATTTCCGCCACTTTAAGAAAGGTTGGAAACGATGCCAAGGGGTCGTTCAGTAAAAATGCAATACCGATACAGTCATTTTTTACGGCTTCATCCACCACCTGTTGCGGAAGCAATTCTCGTAGAGCTTTACTATCAGGTTCCATTTCCTCAACAATTAACGCCGAAATGCAGCCATTACAATTAAAATTACAGCCCGTGGTACTAATCTGGAGGAACTTACTCCTTGGATAATAATGTAAAATAGGCATTGTTTCAATGGAGATCGGACAAACGGTCAAGTATTTATTGGGGAAAAGCTCAATTATTTGATCTCCCTGGTTTTTATAAAGTCCACAGGCCCCTATATTTCCTTCCTGAAGGGTACAGC
>JBAQLX010000687.1:0-3176 GCA_049302315.1 Desulfosporosinus sp. | reverse complement strand
TTATGGACGAGCCGACCGCCAACCTTGATTACAGCAACCAGGTAAAAATGCTTCAGGTGATTAAGGCCTTAGCCGAGCAGGGCTACTCAATTTTAATGACCTCGCACTTTCCCGACCATGCATTCCTAGCCTGCAATAAAGTGGTTCTCATGCGCGACGGATTTTGCATGGCGCAGGGGCTTCCCGATGATGTCGTAACGACCGAAAACCTGTCAAAACTTTATGCTACACCTGTTTGTGTAACAAAAGCTACGCTATACCCGCAGGATGAGGTAACCAAAGTATGTATTCCGATCATGAATTAAAAATCATCGAAAAGAAAAGGGGAAAAGAAAATGAAATTAAGTAAAAAGATTATTGCGCTGCTGCTCTTGACGTTCTTGGTTTTAGCTAGCTTAACGGGATGCGGGCAGAACGCGGCAAACGGGACGAATGCAGCCGGGACGAAGACTGCCGCGCAGACCGAACGTACTGTAGTTGACATGGCGGGAAGGTCGGTCAAGCTCCCTGCTGAGATCAAAAGCATTGCGACTTTTGGATCTATCGGGGTGCTAAACGACTTTGTGGAGACGTTGGGCGAAGGCAGTAAAATCTGCAATGAGATGTCGGCTTCCTTCACCAAAACCGACCAATGGAAATATCAATACGTATTCGCTCCGCAGCTGAAAACCAGTCCCCTATTTGAGAATGCAAGCCGTGAAATTGTAATGGAAAAGGTTCTGCAAACGAAGCCCGATCTGTGCCTGACTATGACCAAGGAACAGACTGATCAGCTTGCAGCGCAGGGGCTGAATGTCCTTTACCTGTCCTGGGATAAAACGGAAGACGTAAAAAAATGCATTACCCTGCTTGGCGAAGCGCTCAATAAGCAGGAAGTCGCTGCGGACTACCTTGCCTATTTTGACAAAACGGTAGCCAAGGCGCAGGACCTGACCAAAAACCTCAAGGAAGCAGACAAGAAAAAAGTTGTCTATGGCAGCATAACCACGTATACACAACCTCATCTTATTGCCGAGTGTTGGATTCCTACGGCCGGTGGTCTTAGTATGACCAATAACGGCAGAACTGCCCAAACGCTGGTTTATACATTGGAGGATCTGCTGAAATGGAATCCCGACGTTCTGATCCTTTCAGACAAAGCAATCAAAAAAGATGTTTTAGCCGATTCACGTTTGAGCAATATTCCTGCAGTTAAGAATAAGCAGATATTTGTCGTTCCGTGTGTTGCCCATGTTTGGGGCAACCGTACGACCGAGCAGCCTCTGACAATTCTGTGGACGATGAATAAGCTGTACCCAAATATCATGACGACCGAAGCCTTAGCGAAAGAAATTTCGTACTTCTACAGCCACTTTTTCAAAACTAATCTGAGCGACGCGCAAATCAAGGAGATTATCGGTTCGTAACTACTCAGGTATTCGATGAACTAAAATACTTCCAAGGGGGTGCGCCGCATCCCCTTGGATAAGTCCCGTTTAGTTAGAATTGTAGGGAAAGATTAATTGGGGATAACAAGAGAATGAGTAGGGTGAAGAAATGATTGAAGGATTATTAAAGGAAGCACTTTCCCAGGGAATCACTCCCGGGCTCGCTTTAAATATTCTGGAGGAGTCGGCTAAACCGGAAGAGGCGCTTAAGCTTTTTGGGGCAGCCTCAAGGATTAGGGATGAACATTTAGGACAGGAGCTATGGTGGTCTGCGGGGATATCCGGAATTTTCCCCTGCACGTTGACGCCCCGCTGCAGTTATTGTACTTTTTACGCCGAGAGTTTCTTGCCGTCACAGGAGATTGCTGCTGCGGCTAAGGAGCTTGCCAATTTAGGGATTAGGCATATGCATTTAAGCGGTGGCACTTGCCTGCAGGGATATGATCAGGAATTAATTGCTCTGGTCCAAGAAATACGCTGTGTTTCCGATATTGATGTCGAGGTAAATTTAGGCCCTTC
The DNA here is from genome assembly GCA_049302315.1 of Desulfosporosinus sp. GTDB lineage: Bacteria > Bacillota > Desulfitobacteriia > Desulfitobacteriales > Desulfitobacteriaceae > Desulfosporosinus. Next base: position 1,230 of record JBAQLX010000687.1, on the reverse strand, counting down.
TCTATCCGTGAATACGATCAAAATTTTAAAAGACATGGGGATAAAAAGTGTTACAAGTTCTTTGGAAGTTTGCAACGACGAGTTGTTCAGGCAAGTAAAACCGGGCGACAGCCTAGAGGCGCGCAAGGACCTGATCGAAATGTGTGAGCAGGAGGAGATGTCCGTACGTAGCATGATCCTCATCGGTATTGGCGAATCGCTGCAGGACAGAATCGAGCATTTATTCTATCTCCAAAAATTCCACAGGTTATACCATTTGCGCTTTTCAAGGTTTTATCCCTATCCGCAAACAGCCTGCAGCGAGATCCCCCGTTGTTCACCCTGGGATTTGGCTAGGACAATTGCTGTTGCCAGACTCATCTTGCCGCATGTTCAGTTGGGCCTAGCGGCCGGCAATAATCATGATGATATTCCCCTTTGGTTTTTAGCAGGCGGTGGAAATCAGGTTTCCGGAGCGTCAGTATCTAGGAAACTCCCGCATGCTGCCTGGGGTCAAAATGTAATTCGGTTATCCGATAATCTGTACCTCATTGATCGGCGTCGGCTGATTGAACATTATATGGAAGGGATGGGGCGGCGGATTGTATAGGAGCGTCCCATGCAATAGCAATATTAGGAAATAATAACATGGAGGAATAATTAATGTGTCGGATGAATGAAGACACCGGATTTAAATGCTGCAAATCGGCTTGAAACAAATAACACCGTCTGAGGTCAAATTTCCTAGCTATTGCTTTTTATAGTCATACTGATAAAAAATTGGAGGTGCTGGAATGACAATGAAATTTGAGGAAATCTTGGAAAAAGGAAGAAGAGAAGAGATTAGTCAAGAAGAGGCGGTATACCTTTGTTATGAAACAGAGGAGTACACAAAGGCAGAAGCTTTGTTCCGGGCAGCGCGGAATGTGAGAGATAATGAAAAGGGAACGGTTTTTAAATGGAGCGGAGGAATAGCCTCTGTTCTTAAATGCAATTTGAAGCCGCTATGTGGGTATTGCCCTTATTGGCTAAAGGGATCACAAGAGCCATTGACAATAGAGGAAATATTACAAGGAGTAGAATACATTGAAAAACAGGGTATCAAAGAGTTTCATATAAGTGCAGGTACGACATTAGGCAGTGATGGGAAAGAAATGGTTGAAATTGTAGAAGCCATTAGGTCTAAGGGTAAATCTCAAGCAGTCATAGATGTAAATTGTGGTGCCGCACTATCCCGGGAATCGATGATAG
>JBAQLX010000686.1:0-1999 GCA_049302315.1 Desulfosporosinus sp. | reverse complement strand
CGGTGGGGGTAGACTCCGACTTCGCCGCTAAGAATTCCTTTTGGGACGTGCGGCTTCGGCGAAACCCTCCACTGGAGGCTTTCGTCACCGAAGTCTCGATGTTCAACGTTTGTTGAACGAGTTCACTATTCAGAGCGTTCTCCAGACAAAAGGGATTAGCAAGTGATAATGTACTTATTGACTTATAATTATCAAAGACGAATTCAATAAGGGGGCGAACTGTTCTTGTCAGCTACACAATATAACGCAGAATCTATCCAGGTGCTTGAGGGATTGGAAGCCGTCCGCAAACGTCCTGGCATGTATATTGGTTCCACCGGGAGTAGAGGGCTTCACCACCTTGCCTATGAAATTATTGACAATGCAATCGATGAGGCCGGGTCCGGATTTTGTGATCAGATCGCAGTTACTATTAACCTGGATGGCTCGATAACGATCACAGACAATGGGCGTGGGATTCCGGTTGACATCCATTCTGTCAAGAAAATCGCCGCTGTGCGCTTAGCGTTTGAGACTTTGCATGCCGGAGGTAAGTTCGGTGGGGATACCTATAAAACCTCCGGAGGGTTGCATGGCGTCGGAGCAAGCGTAGTCAACGCCTTGTCTGTTTATTTAACAGTTGATATAAAACGGGGCGGAAAACTTTATCGGGTTGAGTATGTTAACGGGGGTCAGCTCAAGTCCGATTTGCAGGTCATCAAGAAAAAAATTACAGGCACAGGAACAAGCGTGGTTTTCAAACCTGATCCATTTATTTTTAAAGAAACTACCGTATTTAAATATGACTCCCTAAGAAGTCGCTTAATGGAGCTGTCTTTTCTCAATACCGGTCTAACTATTCTCCTTACTGATCTACGCGGCGAAACAAAGTCAGAAACCTTTGCTCCGAAAAATGGGATTATTGGTTTTATTGAGCACTTAATCAATTTAGCAAGTGTTACGCCCGTACATAAAAAACCGATCTACTTTAAAGGGGAAAAAGATGATGTAATATTGGAGTGTGCCATTCAGTATAACGACGGAGATGATGAAGCGCTGCACTCTTATGTCAACAATATCCCGACAGATGAGGGCGGAACTCATGAGTCAGGCTTTCGCACGGCGTTAACCAAAGTCTTCAATAATTACGGCCGGAAAAACAATCTCTTTAAGAAAGATGAGAGTCTTATCGGGGACGACCTCAAAGATGGCTTAACGTGTGTCCTATCACTTAAGGTTAAAGATCCGCAATTTGAAGGACAGACCAAGACGAAACTCTCCAATATGGAAGTTGAGGGAATCGTGCAGTCGCTGACCAACGAGGGGCTCAGTCAATTCTTTGAGCAGAATTCTTCTATAGCCAAAGACGTTATCAATCGGACGTTGACAACCTGCCTGCTCAGACTCGCGGCCAAGAAAGCCAAGGAGCTAAAAAAGAAAGCTCGAGATGCCGAGGTTAAGGCACTCAGCGGCAAACTTGCGGCCTGCAGCGGGAAGGATAAATCACGGAATGAACTTTTCCTTGTCGAAGGGGACAGTGCAGGCGGATCGGCTAAAATGGGGCGGGATCGGCGCTTTCAGGCCATTCTTCCTTTGCGGGGGAAGGTTATTAACACTTACCGGGCCAAGATCGATAAGGTCTTAGGAAATGAGGAAATCAGGAGCATTATCACAGCCGTCGGCTCGGGGATCGGCAAAGAGTTTGATTTGGAAAAGGGTAATTATGCCCGTGTCTGTATTATGACGGATGCGGACATTGACGGAGCGCACATCCGCTGTCTTCTATTGACGTTTTTCTACAGATATATGAAGCCGCTGATTTTGAGCGGGAGGGTCTATATCGCGCAATCTCCTTTGTATAAAATTGAGAAGGAACGAGGTAAGATTATACGCTATGCTTTCAACGAGTACGAATTAAGGAAAGAACTCAAGGAATTAGGGAAAACGGCTAAGATTTCACGCTACAAAGGACTTGGGGAAATGAATCCGGAACAACTTTGGGAAACAACCCTGAATCCCG
>JBAQLX010000685.1:0-2778 GCA_049302315.1 Desulfosporosinus sp. | reverse complement strand
ATGTATAGTCACATATTAGTTTGAGTTTAGCCAGCGTTTACATATATTGGTTTATAACCATGTTTGTTTGATCGAGTCCCCTAACAATGATGCAACAAAGGATTTCCCCAATCTATGAGCAAGATTTAGAAGAATTAATGCTTTTGAATCAAGAAAGATTAACCTATACAACAGACTATCAGACAGCTTATAGCAATGCGGATACCATTTTTATCGGCGTGGGAACACCGGAGCAGCCTGATGGCTCAGCAAACTTATCTTATATAGCAACAGTTGCCAGACAAATTGCGGAAACGGTAGAAAGGGACTCCCTAGTCGTTGTAAAATCAACGGTTCCAGTAGGCACTAATGACAAGGTTGAGCAGTTTATTAAGGATTTTTTAGTGAATGATATTAAAGTAGAAGTGGCATCTAATCCTGAGTTCTTAGCTCAAGGTACTGCGGTGCGAGATACGTTAGAGGCAGCAAGAATTATTATTGGTACAAATAGTATAGAAGCTGAAGATACCCTTATGGCCATCTATGAACCGTTTGGGTTGCCGATTGTATCCGTGTCAAGACGGTCGGCTGAAATGATTAAATACGCTGCGAATGATTTCCTTGCTTTGAAAATATCCTATATGAATGATATCGCAAACCTTTGCGAACTGGTCGACGCGGATATTGAGGATGTTGCCAGAGGGATGGGTTATGATAGTCGAATTGGGAGTAAATTTTTGAATGCCGGTATCGGTTATGGTGGCAGCTGCTTTCCGAAAGATACGAAAGCACTGGATTATCTTGCAACATTACATGGCTATGAACTTAGGACAGTTAAGGCAGCGATTGATGTCAATAAGGATCAAAAAGTCCTTTTATATAAGAAGGCTTGTCAGAGACTGATCACCTTTAATGGTCTCAAAGTGGCCGTGCTTGGATTAACCTTTAAACCTGGAACTGATGATTTAAGAGAGGCTCCGTCGTTAGATAATATACCTTTATTATTAGCCCAAGGTGGAGAAATCTACGCCTATGATCCAGTCGGTAGCGAAAACTTCAAGAAGAGATTCCCTGAGACGATTTCAGAACAAGAAAAGGTGTATGGCAAGGGAAGTATCCAATATGTAAGGAGTGCTAAAGCAGCACTTGATGGCACTAATGTCTGCTTTATTTTTACCGAATGGGGAGAAATTAAAGCAGTTAGACCGGAAGATTATAAGAGACTAATGCGTATGCCTCTTGTTTATGATGGACGGAATATTTATGATGTGAACGAGATGAGAGAGAGCGGCGTTGAGTATCATTCAATTGGTAGGAAATGATTGCTATCTTATTTTAATTATAAGGAGAACTTAGTAATGATTGAAGGATTTAAGGAATTAGACCCGAGCAAACTTTATTTAATAACTGGAGGCGCAGGATTCATTGGTTTTTTCTTAACGAAGAAGCTTCTAGCGCAAGGGTGCAGAGTTGTTGGCATTGATAATATTAACGATTACTATGATGTGAATTTAAAGGAAAGTAGACTTAAGGCTTTAGAAGGGCAGGAGTATTATTCCTTCATCAAAGGGGACATCTCGGATAAAGAAACCGTAATGAAGGTCTTCGAAGAGTATAAGCCTAATATTGTGATGAATTTAGCAGCCCAGGCAGGGGTCCGTTATTCCATTGAGAATCCGGATTCCTATATTCAGAGTAATATCATCGGGTTCTATAATATCTTGGAGGCCTGTCGGCATAACCCTGTCGAACACTTAGTCTACGCATCCTCCAGTTCAGTCTACGGCGCAAATACTAAAGTGCCGTTCTCAACCGAGGATCAGGTGGACAATCCTGTTTCTCTATATGCTGCCACTAAGAAGTCAAATGAATTGATGGCGCATACCTATAGCCAGTTGTACGGCATACCTTGCACAGGCTTACGATTCTTCACGGTTTACGGTCCGATGGGAAGACCGGACATGGCATATTTTGGGTTCGCTCAGAAGATCTTTAGGGGCGAGACCATCAACGTGTTTAACTTTGGGGACTGCTATAGAGACTTCACCTATATCGACGATATTGTTGAATCGGTAGCGCGAATCCTGTGCAATCCACCCGCTAAGAAGGTTGATAAGGACAGCATTCTCAATGGTATACAATACGCAGTCTACAATATCGGAAACAATCAACCAGAGCAATTGATGGATTATATCTCTGCACTGGAAAAAGCCTTAAGTAATGCAATCGGTAGAGAAATAGTTGCAGAGAAAGAGTTCCTTCCAATGCAGCCGGGCGATGTTAAGGCCACATATAGTGATAGTTCTCCTTTGGAGAGAGATTTTGATTTCAAACCTAGCACGAGTATAGAAGAAGGGTTACAGAAGTTCGCTGATTGGTATGTTGACTATTATAAGGTGAAGTAAATATTATGGAATTGACAAAATATCAACTTGAATGATAGGTGACAGAAAAGCCCGCATAACCTTTTATGAAAAGAAATGCTCGCCTCGCGGTTCCCGCTCGGTCGGGGACTGGTATTGCGCCAGGATAAGTCTGGTAAAGGGGAATGCCATCGGGCTGAAACCTTTAGAAGGAACCTAGTAGGGCGGAAGGGACCTGCCCGGTAAAGTCTGGTCAACAGCCGGAAGCGAGTCTTGCATACTGAGAAGCGATTCTTGGTGTGAAGCGTAGGCAGCAAGTGCAAAAGCTGTGTGATTGAGCCTCGAAAACCCGTTTTCGTTGGAGCTTTCGTTTTTACCAGATCGAGAGCAGTACAAGGCTACCATATAGACCTGGTATCATTGTCCGACCGGGGTC
>JBAQLX010000684.1:0-2707 GCA_049302315.1 Desulfosporosinus sp. | reverse complement strand
TCTCGAACCATTTCATTCATAAATCGCCTTCATATGGCAATAAAGTACCAAAGTTTTGCTCGTCTTTAGGCTTTAATATGCTGTATGTAGATTTTTGGCAGCTATAAAATTCAATCCTTTCCTCGTCAGGGCAGAGGCAGTATAGTTGCATGAATCAATTTTATCCATAAAATTTTGTTGAAGATTGTCCCAATCTCCGGATTCTATAATCTCCTTTTTTTTACGGAAGTAATCAAGAATGTCTGAGGGGTGAACTCGGGTTTGATCAATCTCAGGTTCTCCGCCTTCATGCTTAGCAGAGATATTCGCAATATGATCAGCAATATCCAACAATTCGGCACGGCGGTTATATGGCTGAATAACGATGCTTTTCCAGGATTCAGTTATATGGTGCTCAAAGCGAATCACGTTCTCAAAGCCCAATGCCTTACGAAACTGTGCTGCTTGCTCTATGGTCTGATTATTAACTGAGTTGGACCAGTTAAAACCGATTAGCGGACTCGTTCCATCATCACGACTAAGTAATTTAGCAGCAATCATAATCCAAAGGGCATTATAAGAATTATCTGAACCAAAAAATACTGAAATTTTGAAATGTATATTTACACCTATCCTGTAAAGTAGAAAGCCTAGCAATATTGTGCCAGCATTAAAATTCAGTACGTCCTGAACTCCATAATTTGTATAGTAGTATAGAAATTCATCTAGCCACTTGAGTGCGTGTTCGTTTGGTTGGCCGATACCGCCAAAATAGCCAGTGATAGTAGCAGGTCCCCCAAGGTGTAGATTTGAACCATCTGTACCTTTTGTATCAAGCGTTTCAACAAAGGATGCTCCCATGATATCCAGTGCAGCTATGATAGCAGGTAAATCACCATCTGATTCAGCTTCCTTCATATTACGAACTGCAATAAAGCGACCAGGGATAAGGCTTCTGTCTCTAATTGCGCGTTCACACATTGGGCGAATCCATGAAAAATATTGTAGTGCAGAAGCCTCAAGTGTTACAGCAAAGTCATCGGTAAATTTAATATTTTTCCTGGTGCTGCTAAGCATATTATTGCGATACTCTTTGATAGTAACAAACGCTCTATTATCGCGCTGTTGCATAAGCCAGTTTAAATCTTTGACATATTCAGCATTTTCCCTTTCAACTTTTTTTAGAAGAAAGTCTAGTTTTCGAGACGCTAGATGCTTATGATTGATTTCTTCCGGTGTTCCATATTTTGCGACTACCGCAAAGAAATTTTGCATCACTTGTAAGTTCGGATCAAGAATAACCTCATTTATTGTATTAAGACGATCAAATGGTATGTTTAGCATCTTATACAAGTCATCCATAATCCCCCCTAAAGCGATACAAAAAAACGAGGTAAAAGCCCCTTAATGCTATCTTATATAAACTTACCAGTACTTTGATTGCCTCAAATTCTCAAGTTCTTCGGGCTTTATTGGATAGCTATACTCGTTACCTGGGAATTTGTGTGTCTTTACTTCATCAACATAAATTGCAATTGCTTCTCGAGCTATATAGCCTAAGCCATCTGCTCTCTCCTCCCTCCCCAGTTTGCGAAGGTCTGATGTTGATTGTATATGCTGCAAATATCGTGGAGTTGCTTGAGGAGTATAACACTTTGCAAACCAAGGCCTGAAGCTGGAATAAAATCCAAGAAGATCATGCATTATTATAAGTTGCCCATCAACATCGCTACCGGCTCCTATCCCATAGACTGGTATTCGTAGCTTCCGTGCTAATTTTGCTGCTGGCTCAGTAGGCATCGCCTCCAATAGCAACGCGAATATACCTGCATCCTGCAAGGCCAATGCATCCTCCATAGTCTCTTCGAAGCTCTCTATCGTCTTTCCTTGTACCCTATAGCCACCGAATGAAGCAGTACTCTGTGGTGTCAAACCTAAATGCCCAATAACAAGAATTCCTGCATCGACCATAGCTTTCACTTTATCCACAACTCTCCGACCACCTTCACATTTTACCGCATCACAACCTGCTTCCTTCACGAAGCGAAGGGCATTTCGGATAGCTTCTTCTTTAGAGATTTCGTATGAGCCTTGGGGCATGTCACCTACAAGAAAGGTGTTTGGTGCTCCTTTTCTTGCGGCCTTAGAGAGGGTTATCATCTCGTCCATTGTAACAGGATTTGTTGTCTGATAGCCGAGTTGCACCATCCCCCCCGAATCACCGACAAGAATCATATCTACACCAGCAGCCTCGGCACACTGTGCTAAGGGAAAATCATAAGCAGTGATCCAAGCCACCGAATCTGCTTTTGCTTTCATTTTCGTAAAATCTAGCAACGTGTGCTTTTTGACTGTCTCTATTTCTTTTCCAAACATAGTAGCCTCCTATCTTCTACTCTTTTACAGGATCAATGAATAAATTTGACTCCATCTCTTCTCTGTCAAGAAATGGATACATATCCTCTAACGGTCTCGATACCAGCTTACCGTCATTGCGCTGGTAAGAAGAAACAACAGGCATTACTTCCTGTGGCCCACCACAGAGGACTTCACACACGACTGGTCCGTTAATTGAAAGTATTTCGGAAATCTTTTCTGTCATTGCTGAAGAGTCATCTATAAGCCTGTATGTAAGGCCATAGGCACCAGCAATCTTTGAAATCGAGGGGAATGATACACCCGATGATGGACCAGTTCCAATGTAATCGCCATTAAAGAACTTTTTCTG
>JBAQLX010000683.1:0-9814 GCA_049302315.1 Desulfosporosinus sp. | reverse complement strand
AGGGGTGGGTAGATGCTTCAGGCTCACTGAATACGGAATTTTGTACGGTTATTCTGAAGATTCTTGACTACCTTGAATCCCTTGAGAAAGAGGGTAAACTTCGCTCTCAAGATCTCCTTGCTTTGTTGCTTCATCAGGGAGACGGAGTTTTGAAATCGCTCTGGGGGAGTCCTTGGCTCTGGCCCTGGCTTCCTAGAGAACGCAGCGAAAATTCAGTGCTTGAACTGGAGGAATGGTATTTCTTCCAAGGAAATGGCCAATTAAGCGTCATCTGCCCGATATTTGAGAAGCCGCTGTTAAAAGCATCCCAAAGTATTCTGTTGGCAAGTGTTTTAGAAAAGAGCCGCCTTTTAGTCTGCGCAAAAGATGAACAAGGGAATTCATTAGTGTGGGATGGCCGAGTACATTGGCTTACGACACTTGGTATGGAAGAAGACCTTCAGCGTTGGCATTGTTGGTTAAATGATCTGGATAAGTTCCCAATTTGGACGTTACCGGAAAACTGGCAGGACAAAGGAATTAACGAGCTTAAGTCTCGAACTCTTAGGAACCATTCACTTATGCAGAAAGGTGATTCATGAACTTTGGCAAACGGGGCAAATCAATTATCGCTTCTGTTCCACTAGGGGGTATAGATTCAGAAAAATGAAGCATGCCATGATGGGCGAGAATGATTTGGCACGCAATGGTTAAACCCAGTCCGGTACTGTCTGCTTGCGTAGTGAAGAACGGGTCAAGAAAACGCTGACGCAGGTTTTTTGGAATACCGGGGCCGTAATCGATTACGCTTATCCTTGCGTGAGATTCGTATTCCTTTAATCGTATTATAACCTTACCTCCCTTGGGTGAGGCTTCAATCGCATTATTGAGAAGGGATAAAAGAGCCCGGAGAAGTTGTTCATGGTCACCCATGACATATACCGAAGGAGAGGAGAGTTCCAGAGTGAGGGTAACATCCCGCATAAGGCGTACGTGTTGAATAGTTTGCGCCATGGTCTGAATGAATTCTGTCATATTAAGGTGCTGCATTTGAGGCGCAGAAGGACTTGTCAAGAGGACGAATTTACTCAAGACTTGATCAATGGACTGGATCTCGCTTAGAATAAGTTGTTGATACGGACGGAATGACTCTTTTAGGGCAATCACCACAGTAATCTCCTTTCAAAAAAATATAAGCAACTTAATAACTTACTTAGTGTACCATAACATGACGCAGAAAATTGTAAAAAAAATAAGAATACTAAATTAAGACGGAAGATGCTTAATGATGGCTCAAAATCCCTAAAGATGAAAATTTATATGAAATAAGTTCTATAAAAAAATCGTATAAATTTAGCGAGTTAAGGAAGTCGCTTTTATCGATCGCTTGAAAGCTACAAAGTAGATGCAACAATATAATAAATGTTGTATAATTATGCAAAACTAAAAAGGAGAAAAATTGATGAAATTGCGTAAGGCTCGTATATCAGATGTTGAAGAGATGATGTTATTGATTAATAGTAATGCAGAACAAGGACTCATGCTTCCCCGATCAAGAAATATGCTCTATGAAAATATACGCGAGTTCCTGCTAGCGGAAGTAGATGCCCAATTGGTGGGAGTTGCGTCACTACATATCCTTTGGAGTGACTTGGCAGAAATACGAGCATTGGCAGTTTCCGGCGAATACAAACGAAGAGGAATCGGAACACAGATAGTTAAAGCGCTTGAAGAAGAAGCCAGGGAACTGGGCTGTTCGAAACTTTTTGCTTTGACTTATCAGCCGGAGTTCTTTAAATACTGTGGTTACGAAGAGGTCAGTAAAGATCAAATGCCCCAAAAAGTTTGGACGGAGTGTGTTAATTGTATCAAGTTCCCCAATTGTGATGAGATAGCAGTTAGCCGTATCCTTTAGTTATGTGCATCGTTCTAAACAAGAGCAGAAATCACTTGCGGATTTCTACTCTTGTTCACTTACTCTGATAGTTCCTCACTGGCTAGCAATCGTTCCAGGATTTCCGGCTTAGGCGTGAGATATAATGTCCAGTTTTGATCGTAGATCACCATTCCGGGCTTAGCCGAATTAGGCTTCCTGATCTGCTTGACATGTGTGTAATCCACGGGAACTTGAGAGGAACCGCGCGCTTGGCTGTAATAGATAGCGAGTGCGGCAGCTTCTTCCAGGGTGGTGTCATCCGGGAATTTTTCTCCATCTTTGAGGGGAATCAGAACGTGTGAACCGGGAATGATTTTGACATGGAGCCAAAGATCATTTGGTCTTCCTTTACGCATAGTCAACCAATCATTTTGAGCATTATTTTTTCCGACATAGATGACACGGCCTTGGCTCGAACGATAGACCCGTGGGCGGATAGACTCTTTGGGAACTATCACTTTGGCCTTTGGCTTTGTATTGAGGCGGCCTTTTTTAGGTTTAAAAGTATCTTTTTTTAAGTGTCTTCCAGCCACATATCCTTGACCCACCAGTTCAATGTGGATTTCATCAAGCTCTGCCAGGGTGGACGCCTGGTCCAAGCTGACCAGCAAGGAATCCAGGTACTTCACTTCCTCGAGTGCGGCTTCTTTGAGCGGCTTTGTTTTGAGTAGGGTGGCTTTCGCTTTGTTATAAAGTTTGTAATAGTGCTGAGCATTGTCAATGGCGCTGATATGGGGATTGAGGGGAATGACCAGCTTAGAGAGTGCAGGGTCATAATAATTTTCCACAGAGGCTTCAGCCGATCCTTGAGGAATAAGATAGAGGTTTGCGGTCAGGAGTTCTCCCCATTGTTGATACACCAGACAGGACTTGGCTTTGGACTCAGCTTCCTTATATATTTCAAGTTTCTTGCTGAAATGGGAGTGTTGTTCCTGAACGATTTTTCGGAGAGAGCCCCGTTTCGATTCAAGGGTGTTATTGGCGGATCTTGATTGATAAAAGTAGCGGATCGCGTCATTTAAGGAGGGCGCGTATTCCATTTTTAACTCCTGGTATTGTTGGAAGGGGGTAAAAGTGAACGCGACGGGAGGGTATGGGAGTGCAGATTGATAATAGAGGCATGGTTGAATGGCAGGAACATCTTCGGGATTGCAAAGCCTTCGATAGGCCTGGAAAAGCCGTGAAAAATCAATATCTCCGCACTTATCGAGGCATGTATCTGTCGTTAATCCTGCTTGAATGACGATTTCTTTGGCCAATTCCGGGCTGATCCCGGCGAAGAGGGTGAGTAAAACGCCAGGGAGGGGGTGATCAAGGTCTTCCTCATAAAGTGCCTTTCGCCAAAGCTCTTCGTCCTCGATGGGAGGTCGTTTTCCCTGCGAGGGGGGCGTGAAATAAGCCCGTCCCGGTAATACTTCGCGGTAGCGGCTTAGGGTGTGCGAGTATCGTTTAAGACCGTCGAGAATTGTATTTGTCGCTGGGTCAACGAGAATGAGATTGCTGTGTTTTCCCATAATTTCCAAGTGAAGCTGCAGGGTGACTAAATCGCCACGTTCGCTGTAATTTTGAATGTCAAAGGTCACGACTCTTTCCAGCTCACTTTGATGCAGGCGGACGAGTTTACCACCTTCGAGGTGTTTGCGTAAAATCATACAAAACATGGGCGGGGAGGGCGGATTTTTTTTGTTTTCTCGGGTGAGGTGGAAGCGGGGGGAGGTTGCACTGGTACTAAGCAGGAGGTGACTAGATCCCTGTTGCCTCAGAAAAAAATGAACTTCATCCTTTTCCGGTTGAAAAATTTTATCTATACGTGCTCCAACAAGTTGTGGAGCCAGCTCGTTAACTAGATAAGCGAGGGTCACACCGTCTAATGCCATGAGAGAAACTCCTTTCATAGCCAGTTTTCTATGAATCTTCATTAGTATAACACACTTGTTCCACCGAGGCATTTTTCAACGCTTTTGGGAATAAGCATGTACTATAAAAGCGAGGTGCGAGGTGCGATGTGCGAGGCGCGAGGTGCGAGGCGCAATGTGCGAGGCAGGAGGCACGGTGCGCGAAACACGAAACACGAAACACGAAACACGATGCGCGAAAAGGAGGAAAAGAGGTATGCGGCAACAGGCATGGCATGTGTTGCCTTGGCTTGATGTGGCTAAGGTCTTGAATGTACATCCAGGTAAAGGTTTAAGTGTTAAAGAAGTTCATCGGCGGTTAGTTGAGGTTGGGAAAAACGTCTTGGCGATAAAAAAGGGAGTCAACCCTGTCTTTATGTTCCTGGGACAATTTAAAGATTTTATGGTTTTAGTCTTACTTGCAGCCATGGTTGTATCCGGACTTCTAGGTGAAATAGCGGATGCAGTCACGATTTTAGCGTTTACACTTGTTAATACCATTCTTGGTTTTATTCAGGAGTATCGCGCAGAGCGGTCCATGGAATCCCTCCGTTCCCTTACCGCCCCTGAAGCGCGGGTATTGCGAGAAGGCATAGAGCAACGGATTCCGGCTATGGACGTTGTGCCTGGGGATATTGTACTCCTCGAGACAGGGGATCGTATTCCAGCTGATGTACGGTGGATTCAGGCAGTCAATATGCAAGTGGAAGAGTCCACACTGACGGGGGAATCCCATCCTGTGAGCAAAAGTATCTTGCCGATCCAAGAAGAACTCACGCCTATGGCTGACCGGAAGAATATGGGATATATGGGAACCTCTGTAGTTAACGGGCGGGGGGCCGGTGTTGTTGTAGCAACCGGGATGGAAACGGAAATGGGAGTTATTGCAGGAATGATCCAGGGTGTGGAAAATGAAGAGACACCTTTGCAAAAGCGTTTGGCTGAACTTGGTAAATGGTTGGTCCTGATCTTCTTTCTCGTCTGTGCTGCAGTGGTGGTCATAGGAATTCTAAGAGGAGAGGACTTTGGCAAGATGTTCTTAACAGGTGTGTCCATGGCCGTGGCGTCTATTCCAGAAGGCTTACCAGCGGTTGTCACCGTGGCTTTGGCGATAGGGGTGCAGCGAATGGTTAAGAGGCAGGCAATTATCAGGAAACTCCCCGCTGTTGAAACCTTGGGATGTGCGACGGTGATCTGTTCCGACAAGACGGGGACGCTGACCCAGAATGAAATGACGGTCCGCCAAATTTACTCGGATGGACGAAGAATCAGCGTTTCTGGACAAGGGTATGATCCCAAAGGGGAGTTTGATGGGGCTAATCCGGAAAAAGTGCGGGATCCTCTTAATGCAGCATTAAAGATTGCAGCACTTTGCAACAATTCGACATTGACCAAGAAAGGGGTTCAAGTTGTCGGTCTCTTTCGATCTAAGGGAAATGATGCTCCTTGGGGCATTGATGGGGATCCGACTGAAGGGGCTCTGTTGGTGGCTGCCGCTAAGGCGGGAATATGGCGAGAGGTGCTGGAACGCAAACAAGAGCGGATCGGAGAACTGCCTTTTGACTCGGACCGGAAACGAATGAGTGTCGTCTATGAAACAAAACAGGGACGTATGGCCTATGTCAAAGGGGCTCCGGATAGGGTTCTGAAGCTTTGTCGACAAGAGTTAACCGCGCAAGGGGTTGTAGAGCTGACCGCTGAACGCAGGCAGCACATCATGCGGGCTAATGATGAAATGGCACGGCATGCTCTACGCATCCTGGCAGTTGCCGAGAAACCGTTGTCAGAGTCAGAACCACTGAATGAACATGTCGAGGAAGGGTTGACGTTTGTTGGATTGCTGGGAATGATTGATCCGCCGCGAGCCAGTGCTGTCCAGGCAATCAGAGTTTGTCGGCAGGCCGGTATTAAACCTGTCATGATTACAGGCGATCATCGCTTAACCGCAGAAGCCGTCGCTCATGAGTTGGGGATGTTTCAAGGCTCAAGGAGCGGAGTGATCACAGGTGAAGACCTTGAGCAAATGTCTGAAAAGGATTTAAGCGAACGAGTCATGGATACTTCCGTCTATGCTCGTGTAACGCCAAAAGATAAGCTTCGAATCGTGCGTGCCTTAAAAAAACGTGGGCAAGTAGTTGCCATGACTGGGGACGGAGTGAACGATGCTCCTGCGGTTAGAGAAGCTGATATCGGGGTAGCTATGGGTTTATCTGGAACGGATGTTACAAAAGAAGCTTCCGCCATGGTTTTGGGCGATGATAATTTTGCAACGATCGTGGCCGCCGTGGAAGAGGGACGTGGAATTTACGACAATATTCGAAAGTTTATTCATTACTTGCTATCGTGTAATTTAGGAGAAGTCCTAACGATGTTTGTAGCGACACTTGTAGGCCTGCCACTTCCGTTGCTGCCTATTCAAATCCTTTGGGTAAATCTCGTCACTGACGGCTTACCGGCGATGGCCTTGGGAGTAGACGGAGCTGAACCAGGCATTATGAATCGTCAGCCTAGGGCTCCGGGAGAGAGCGTTTTTGCCCGGGGGTTGGCCGGCAAAATAGCGCTGGGAGGGACCTTAATCGGACTGGGAACACTTTTTGTGTTTGTAGTCGGCCTCTTGATGGGGGTAAACATATTAGGCGCGCGAACTATGGCCTTTACTACACTGGTGTTTTTTCAGTTCTTTCAAGTCTTTGATTGCCGGTCTGAAGAACGTAGTATCTTCGAAGTGGGACTACTCAGTAATCCTTACCTGGCAGGAGCTGTGCTGATTTCCACGCTTATGCAGCTCAGCGTCATTTATATCCCTCCGTTACAGGTGATCTTTAAGACCGTACCTTTGGTAAGTTGGCAATGGGTTCTTATCCTGTGTGTGTCGGGAGGGCCGTCCGTCCTATTGGGATTTGCCCGACTATTTAAGAGCAGTTGGCAAGGAAAACCGTCAATAGTAAAGGGCTAAATGCGAAGTTCGATGTGCGAGGGGCAAATGTCGGGGTATGAGACATTGTGACCTTATCTGTTTATAGAAAACATTTGAACAATACTTGAATATACTGTACAATATATTGTACAGGGGAGGTGTTTTTGTGCTTGCAGTTAATTATTCAACCTTAAGAGAAAACTTGAAAGAATACTGTGATACTGCCAATAATGACTTTGAAACTATAGTAGTTACCAGAAAAAATGGAGGAAATATAGTTCTTTTATCCGAGACGATGTACAATAACATCATAGAAAACCTTTACGTAAGAAGTAATCCGGATTATTATAAAAAGCTGATGAATTCTATTGAAGAGTTGAAAGCTGGAAGAACTATAAGGGCGGAACTCACGGATGAATAAGCTATTCACCAAAACAGCCTGGGTAGAATATCTATACCGGCAGTCTGAAAACAAGCTTATACTAAAGCGAATCAACGAACTAATCAAAGATATCGAACGAAATGGCAATTCCGGAATTGGAAAACCTGAAGCATTAAAACATGAACTAGCCGGTTTTTGGAGTAGAAGAATAACAGATGAGCATCGATTGATATACGCTATTGAGGAAAAGAATATTAATATAATCAGCTGTCGTGGACATTACTAGGAAATCCAGTCATAACCAGCCCCGGTAAGGATACGATCCATCGGGTCCCAACATCGCTTAAGTAAGAACTCAACGTATAATGTATAGCTCCTTCCCGCCTCGTGTATACTTGGTCCATATGGTTGACCCGCTTCATTAAGCGTAGTATTCTTTTAGGGGATAATACGTCGGATATTCGAACCTCGGACCTCGCACATCGATTTTAGGGGGAAAAACACGATGAAATTTATTAAAATGCATGGTCTGGGAAATGATTTTATTTTCCTGGACCATTTTTCTGTTGCAGTAGGTGAGGATTACCCGAAGTTAGCCCAGAAGCTCTGCCACCGGCAATTTGGTATAGGCGGGGACGGATTAGTCGTAATTCTGCCTTCGAAAGTCGCCGATGCCCGGATGCGGATCATTAATTCAGACGGATCTGAACCTGAAATGTGCGGTAATGGCATCCGATGTTTCGCGAAATATGTCTTCGATCAAGGGATTGCAATTCATAACCCAATGCGGGTGGAAACTCTCGCCGGTGTCTTGACGGTTCATCTAAATATTCAAGAGGCTCAGGTTCAAGGGGTGCGAGTAGATATGGGAGAGCCCATTTTGCGGGCCGACCTCATTCCGGTTTTAGGTCAAGGGGAACCAGTGGTGGGAGAGAGACTTGAAGTGTTAGGGGAACCGTTCCAATATACTGCTGTTTCCATGGGGAACCCGCACTGTGTTATCTTTGTGGAGGATTTTGCGGCGCTGGATTTTGAACGTGTCGGCCCGGCGCTTGAGAAACATCCGTTATTTCCACGTAAAACCAATGTTGAGTTTATTCGGGTTAATTCACCCCAGGACATTACCATGAAAGTTTGGGAGCGGGGCGCCGGACCGACGCTGGCCTGCGGGACAGGCGCCTGCGCCTCTGTAGTTGCTGCTGTGCTCAATCATAAAACAGAACGCACAGTGACTGTTCATCTCCCGGGCGGAGATTTATTGATTGAATGGGGATTAGATAATCACGTCTATATGACCGGCCCTGCGACGTATGTGTTTAAGGGTGAATGGTTGGCTGAGGGAGGGGCAATATCTAATGGTCAAGGTAAATGAAAATTATCTGAAACTGCCTGGCAGTTATCTTTTTTCGGAAATAGCACGAAGGATTAACCAATTCAGAAAAGAAAATCCGTCTGCTGATATTATTAGAATGGGAATCGGTGATGTAACCAGGCCTCTGCCGCCGGCTGTTATTGATGCTCTGCATAAGGCTGTTGATGAAATGAGTTCTTCTGATACTTTCAGGGGTTATGGGCCTGAACAGGGGTATGATTTTTTAATTGAAAAAATTATCGAAAATGACTTTAAACCGCGTGGGGTTAACCTTTCTATAGAAGAGGTTTTTATAAGTGACGGCGCCAAAACCGACACAGCTAATTTTCAGGAGATTCTTGGGCCTGATAACATATTTGCAGTAACGGACCCGGTTTATACAGTTTATGTGGATAGCAATGTTATGGCCGGACGTACGGGCTTTCCTGACAGTCAGGGTCAATTTGGAAAAATAGTCTATTTGCCCTGCAATGAAGTTAACGGAATGAAACCGTCTTTCCCCACTTCCAGAGTAGATATGGTTTATTTATGCTATCCCAATAATCCAACAGGAATGACTTTAAGTATAGATGAGCTAAAAAAGTGGGTTGATTATGCCCGGGAAAATAAAGCGCTTATTTTGTTTGATGCAGCCTATGAGGCTTTTATAAGAGAAGATGGAGTTCCACACAGTATTTTTGAGATAGAAGGCGCTCGGGAAACGGCCGTAGAATTCAGAAGTTTTTCCAAAACTGCCGGCTTTACGGGAACCAGATGTGCGTATACTATCGTGCCGAAGGAATTAATGGCTTATGACTCTAAAGGCGAAGCCCACAGCCTAAACAAGTTGTGGTTAAGGAGACAGACCACAAAATTTAACGGAGTTTCCTATCCGGTGCAGGCAGCTGCGGCTGCAGTATATTCCGAGGAAGGTAAAAGGCAGGTACGGGAAACTATTGATTATTATATGGAAAATGCCCGCATTATTCGCGAGGGACTTCAGAAAGCTGGCTATAAGGTTTTCGGCGGGGTAAACGCTCCCTATATTTGGATGCAGACACCAAATAAAATGCCGTCCTGGGACTTCTTTGATAAACTTATGAAAGAAGTTAATGTTGTTGGTACACCGGGAGCCGGTTTTGGAGCAAACGGAGAAGGGCACTTCAGGTTGACGGCATTTGGCTCAAGAGAGAATACTCTGCGGGCTGTTGAAAGAATGAGCAAACTTTTTATCCAATCGTAAGACTCCCACTTCTACAAGTGGGAGAGGTACACCTTATTCTGCTTCGGTGGGGGTTGACTCCGACTTCGCCGCTAAGAATTCCTTTTGGGACGTGCGGCTTCGGCGAAACCC
>JBAQLX010000682.1:0-2130 GCA_049302315.1 Desulfosporosinus sp. | reverse complement strand
CTTCTGGTGGAGATGGATGGATTTAACGGTAATGAAGGAGTCATAATTATTGCTGCTACAAATAGGGCGGATGTCCTTGACCCAGCGCTCTTGCGCCCAGGTCGTTTTGACAGACAAATAGTTGTGGATGTTCCGGATGTCAGAGGACGCGAAGAGATACTTAAAGTCCATGTTAAAGGGATGCCGCTGGCAGACGATATCGATCTTGAGGTTCTGGCTCGACGCACCTCCGGTTTTACCGGCGCGGACCTGGCCAACCTGATTAACGAAGCGGCGCTTCTTACTGCTCGTCGAGGCGGAACTCAAATTAGACAGCAGGCGATGGAAGATTCTATAGAACGGGTGATCGCGGGACCTGAGAAGAAGAGTCGGGTGATAAGTGATTTCGAAAGAAAACTCGTTTCTTATCACGAAGCAGGGCATGCATTACTCGGAGACCTCCTCCTTCATACAGATCCCTTACATAAGGTTTCGATTATCCCTCGCGGAAGGGCTGGGGGATATACGCTTCTTCTTCCGAAAGAAGATCGTAATTATATGACTAAATCCCAACTGTTGGACCAGGTGACGATGTTACTGGGCGGTCGCGTTGCTGAGGCTTTAGTGCTGCAGGAAATCAGTACAGGCGCTTCAAATGACTTGGAGCGGGCCACAGGGATCGTTCGTAAAATGATTACTGAGTTGGGGATGTCAGAACTCGGGCCGCTAACTTTTGGCCACAAGGAAGAGCAGGTCTTCCTTGGTCGGGATATTTCGCGTGATCGTAGTTATAGCGACGCGGTGGCTTATGAAATTGACAATGAGGCGCGCAGGATTATTGATGAGTGTTACCTGAAGGCTCAAAACTTGATTAAGGAAAATATTGATAAATTACACGCTATTGCCGAAGCATTGATGGAACAAGAAACCCTGGATGTCACGAGCTTTGCCGCTCTCATGGCCAAATTTGATGTTGAGGCAGATGCAGGAAACAGTGCAGAAGTTCCGATTAATCTCGAAAAAACTCTGGAAACTGTGGAAAGTTCGCCAGATACGGTAAATAATTCAAATCAGCAAGATGTTTAGATTTGGACTAAAAGGAGAGCTATGGATGGAGAAAACATTTATTATGCTGAAACCGGATGCGGTTCAGCGGGGGTTGATCGGAGAAATTATTGCGCGTTTTGAGAAAAAGGGCTTCAAGCTTGCTGGAATGAAGTTTATTCAAGTGGATCGCGCTTTGGCTGAAGCGCATTATGCGGAACATCGTGGCAAAGGGTTCTTTGAGCCGACGGTCGCCTACATTATGTCTTCTCCGGTCGTTGCAATGGTATGGCAAGGGAAAAACGGAGTGGCCTTGGCCCGCGAACTAATGGGGTCAACAAAACCAGTGGAAGCAAACCCCGGGTCCATCCGCGGGATGTATGGGATGGATGTTAGCCGTAATATTATTCATGGCTCGGACTCGGTTACAAGTGCTGAACGGGAGATCGCACTTTATTTTAAACCCGAAGAACTGATCGACTATCCTAAAGCGGGCGATGAATGGTTGAGTGAGTGAATAAATAGGGGATGCCCGTAGGGGGTGTCCTTTTTCAAAACTGGTGGTATAGAGGTGTGCTAAATGCAGTTGGAGAAAAGAGAACGATCTTTACTTGGGGCGGCTTCTGTTTTGATTGGATTTCTTTTTATAATTCTGCTCAAAACTCAGGGAGTTACCGGCAGTCAGGTGGCGCTGCAGGAAACAGCGGTACCTAGTCTGATTCAGACTGAACAAGAGAATCAACAGCTTTCTGTCGAAAATGAAAAGATCCAACTTGAATTGGTGAAATATACTCAAGGTCAAAGCGCATCGACCTTGGCAAAGCAGCAACTTCAAGAGGCACAAATGAATGCTGGCGTGATTGCAGTTACCGGTCCATGTGTAAGGATTACGCTGGATGATTCGAAACGCTCAGCCAAAGATCAAGAGGATCCGGGGCTCTTTTTAATTCATGAACAATACATTCGCGAGATTTTTAATGCCCTATGGAATGGCGGTGCGGAAGCCATTGCCGTCAATGGTCAGCGCGTGACGACAAATACGGAGGTATTTTGTTCAGGTTCGTATATCCAAATTAATGGGACTCGTCAAATGCCTCCTTATGTGAT
>JBAQLX010000681.1:0-7652 GCA_049302315.1 Desulfosporosinus sp. | reverse complement strand
AAAAATTGTAGATACCACACTAAGAGATGGAGAACAAACTGCTGGTGTAGTGTTTTCAAATCAAGAAAAAAAACAGATTGCTCGTTTACTTGATGAGCTTGGGGTTCACCAAATTGAAGCTGGTGTGCCAATAATGGGTGGTAATGAGAAACGTGCAATTTGTGATATTGTTAAGTTAGGCTTAAAAGCTGGTATTATGGCTTGGAATCGGGCTGTAATTTCAGATATCGAGAGTTCTTTGGCCTGTGGAGTTGATGCTGTTGCTATATCTATTTCAACTTCGGATATTCACATAGAACATAAACTTCAGACAACACGGGCGGATGTTTTGGAGCGTATGGTAAAAGCCACTGAATTCGCTAAACGTAACGGGATGTATATTTCGGTCAGTGCCGAGGATGCTTCACGTACAGATATGGATTTCCTAACTGAGTTTGCCCTGGAAGCAAAGAAAGCCGGAGCAGATCGTTTGCGCTATTGTGATACTGTGGGCATACTTGATCCCTTTACAACCTTTGACAGGATTTCGACATTGATTGAGAAAACCGGCATAGATATTGAAATGCATACGCATGATGATTTTGGGATGGCTACGGCAAATGCTCTCGCGGGAGCAAAAGCAGGAGCAAATTATGTTGGTGTAACAGTGAATGGCTTAGGCGAGCGAGCCGGTAACGCTGCTCTGGAAGAAGTAGTGATGGCTTTAAAGTATTTGTATAAAATAGAGCTGGATTTTGTTACAGAAAGATTTGTGGAAGTAACCGAATACGTTGCTAGAGCGTCCGGTCGTATGCTTCCTCCCTGGAAGTCAATCGTAGGAAGTCATATGTTTACTCATGAGTCTGGTATTCATGCTGATGGGGTCTTAAAACATCCATTGACTTATGAAGTGTTTAAGCCGGAGGATGTTGGCTCGGAGCGGCAGATTGTGATCGGTAAACATTCAGGAACGGCAGCAATAAAAGCTAAGTTTTTAAGAGAGTATGGTAAGGAAATAACTGACGATGAAGCTAAAGAAATCCTTGTACATGTGCGGTCATTGGCTGTTGATATGAAACGTTATCTTTTTGATAAGGAACTAATGTATATCTATGAAGATATCTCAGAAAAACGTTGATAATAGAATAATGTTCCGGATTATTCTATTATTTCCTATATCAATGGTGATGGAAACGGTCCGGATATCCTACATTTTCAGAAACTCTAACATCTTGTAGATCAGCAGTGCAGGCCAAAAAAGGGCTTTGAAGAAACCGAGCACCCCGGCCCATAATGTAGCCGCATGCTGAAAGTAATAAACCAACGCTCCAATGAAAGCCAGACCATAGACACCGCCCGAAACACCGTTGTTTTTCATTCCTGAGTTTTTCATTTTCCACACTCCTGAAAATCTTTCGAATACTACCAAATGACGGATGAATAATGTTGGGGGTATAATTCAGGATAAATATAATCACAGCTACCACAATTTGTCAAAGGGTAGTCAAAAAATGGTAAACAGGATAGGTAACTACATCATTAATTATTAACCTCTCCAGAAAACCAAGTAGAGGTAGCCTGTGGATATGATTATGGATAACAGCATTAAAGGGAAGCCGACTATTAGAAATTCTATAAATTTTATCGGCGTACCATTTCTTTCAGCAATGCCAGCAACGATTACATTAGCGGAGGCTCCGATAAGAGAACCATTGCCACCCAGACAGGCCCCTAAAGCCAGCGACCACCATATTGACTCCATGGGCATATGGGAAAGCTGGCCTACTTCTTGTAACAATGGAATCATGGTAGCCACAAAGGGAATGTTGTCCACAAAAGCAGAAGCCAGCGCGGATAGCCACAAAACCAGGGTGCCGGTTAAAGCAACGCTGTCTCCCGTAATTTGCAGCGATATATTAGCAATTAGGCTGATAACCCCATTTACCTGCAGACCTCCCACTAGGATAAAAAGACCTGCAAAAAAGAATATGGTAGGCCATTCTATAGTAAGCAGTACTTCTTCTGGTTCTTCCCGGGTGATTAGCATGAGTAATCCCGCACCAAAAAGGGCAATTGTCGCCGACTCCAAGTTTAGGCTCTGGTGGAGTAAAAAACCCAAAATTGTGAGGCCTAGAACCACGAGAGATTTTTTAAGAATTAACCATTCGCAGATACAGTCAATTTCATTGAGCGCCATAAGGCGCTCAATTTTATCTTTGTTGGCGGTTAGATCCTTTTTATAAATGAATACCAGGCAAACAATGGTTGTCACCAGGATTAAACCGGCTGGCAGAGCCAGGTTCATAATAAAATCCATAAAACCCAGACCTGTTGCGCTGCCAATCATAATGTTGGGAGGATCACCAATCAGTGTCGCTGTTCCGCCGATATTAGAAGAAATAATTTCGGTAAAAAGAAAGGGTATTGGTGATATTTCCAGACGATCGGTAAGGGCGTAAGTTATTGGTACAACTAAAAGCACGGCGGTAACATTATCTAACAGGGCTGAAGCCACTGCTGTTATAAGACCCAGCACGACCAAGATGGCAACCGGTTTGCCCTTAACCATTTTGGCAGATTTTATGGCCAGATATTCAAACACACCACTTTTACGGGTAATACCAACAATCACCATCATCCCGATTAGTAACAACAGGGTATTAAAGTCAATATGTTCTATGGCTTGTTCCTGATTAATAACCCCCAGCACAATAACCAGGACCGCACCCATCCAGACGACAATAGTTCGATGGATTTTATCAGCAATGATAAAAACATAGGTAATCAGGAAAATACTGATGGAGAGCCAAAAGCTAATCAATGAATGTTCCTCCCATATCATTTTAATCAACGACGCAAACCTGTTTTCCTCTCCCACTTGTAGAAGTGGGAGTCTTACGATTGGATAAAAAATGGGAAGCCTAATAATAGACTACCCACCCCAGTAAGCCAATTTCTCATGAAAATAACACCTTATCCTGCACGGAGAACTTAAGTATTATTTCCCCACTTTTCAAGTTTTCACCAGCAAAGCTTTGACCGTTAACGGATATTGATTTGATTAAAGATATCATAATTATTCGCGAACTGCAATGACCGCCGCGGTGAAATAATGCCTTGTAAAATTATGTTTGCCAGGATTACACTTTTGCTCTAGTTTCCGCCAGTAACTGCATGCCATGATAACGGTTATGATGATAGGCAATTTCTTTAATTGAATCCTTAGTTGATTCCTGATATACTTTCAATTATAAATGTTAACTAGATGGTGATGGGGCTCACCCGTAGCATAACGCTGATGGCTCCTACTGGATTTGCTCTAGTAGGAGTCTATTTTTTGGAAAATCTGTGTTTAATGTTTATTCACTGGGTCTTTAAAGTCATTTCACTGACATTAGTAGTGAAATGGTTTGCCCTCTATGACTTTACAATCGTCATAAATTAAGATAAAAGGAGGAGATAGTTAATGATTTATTCTCATGAAGTAGAAAACATGTGTACAGTTGCAAAAGGCCCTAAGCATGGTCCAGCACCGATTCCTGAGGAAGGAAAGTGGGTCAAGGCTTATGATGTAAAAGATATTTCCGGTCTTACCCACGGTGTTGGCGGGTGCGCACCACAGCAAGGCGCTTGTAAAATCACTTTGAACGTTAAGGAAGGAATTATTGAAGAAGCCTTGATTGAAACTATAGGGTGTTCGGGGATGACTCACTCAGCGGCTATGGCTTCGGAGCTGCTGCCGGGGAAAACTATTTTAGAAGCGATGAATACGGATCTTGTATGTGACGCAATCAACGTCGCAATGAGAGAACTTTTTTTGCAGATTATTTATGGCAGGACACAGACTGCCTTTTCAGAAGGTGGTTTGCCTATTGGGGCCGGGCTAGAAGATCTGGGGAAAGGGTTGAGATCCCAAGTTGCCACTATGTATGGAACAAAAGTAAAAGGAACACGTTATTTGGAAATGGCTGAGGGATATATCACCAGCATGGGGTTGGATGAAAACAATGAGGTAATAGGATACAAGTTTGTTCACCTTGGGAAAATGATGGAAATGGTCGCAAAAGGTATTGATGCAAACGAAGCGATGAAAAAAGCGACTGGACAATATGGCAGATATGATGAAGCTGTAAAATACATCGATCCAAGACATGAATAAATCACAAAAGGAGGAGAATGTTATGCCATTATTTGAAAGTTATGAGCGGAGAATAAACCAAATTACACTTGTGTTAGAGAAAAATGGTATGAAGAACCTTGAAGAAGCCAGAATAATTTGTTCAGATCAAGGAATTGATGTGCACGCAATAGTAAAAGCAATCCAGCCCATTTGTTTTGACAATGCTTTATGGGCTTATACCTTAGGAGCAGCCATTGCAATAAAAAAAGGACTGAATACAGCCGCTGAAGCCGCTGTCGCCCTTGGTGAAGGTTTGCAGGCCTTTTGCATTCCTGGCTCGGTTGCAGATCAGCGCCAGGTCGGCATTGGACATGGAAATTTAGCTGCCATGCTGCTCAGAGAAGACACGAAATGTTTTGCATTCCTGGCCGGTCATGAATCCTTTGCTGCGGCAGAAGGAGCTATTGGTATTGCGAAATCGGCCAACAGAGTCAGAAAGCAACCACTAAGAGTCATCTTAAATGGTCTTGGTAAAGATGCTGCCTATATTATATCCAGAATAAATGGCTTCACTTATGTTGAAACAGAATTCGACTACTACACCAGTGAATTAAAAATTGTTGAGGAAAGACCTTTTTCCAAAGGTGATAAAGCCTTGGTTAAATGTTATGGTTGTGATGATGTTCGTGAAGGCGTAGCTATCATGCATCATGAATCAGTTGATGTATCAATTACAGGAAACTCGACAAACCCAACACGCTTCCAACATCCGGTTGCGGGAACGTATAAAAAAGAATGTATCGAACAAGGAAAGAAATACTTTTCAGTAGCCTCTGGCGGCGGCACCGGAAGAACCCTCCATCCTGATAACATGGGAGCAGGTCCTGCTTCCTACGGCATGACCGATACAATGGGAAGAATGCACTCCGATGCACAGTTTGCAGGTTCATCATCCGTACCAGCCCATGTCGAAATGATGGGTCTTATTGGAATGGGCAATAATCCGATGGTTGGAGCCTCCGTTTCGGTTGCTGTAGCAATTGAAGAAGCAATGAAATAAAAAAGATGCAATTACGCAAATTAAATGGGTATTGTGTATCACTCGCAATCAGATAGCCTAAGAGGTATACTTTTGTCTTTGACAGTTAAAACAGGGAATGTAAATTATTTTTGGTGGGATGCCGCTGCCAATGTGTGGGCAGGAAATGACGGTGGGGATGTTGTAGATAAGACCAAGGGACCAGATACTCCGGAAGGAAAGCAAAGTTTCCGGATGTGCCCAGAAGGTGTTGGCCGCTTATTTGCCGCTCCATATATGAGTGGATTGCCTGCAGAAGCACCCGCGGACGGCCTGCCAGCGATCGGGATTCGTGCATCATCAAATTGCGTGGATGGGCCGCTGCCGGAATTCTATGAAGCAATAGAAAGTCCGATAACTAACCTTTTGCATCCCACGGTTTCAAGCACCCCAACGGCGTTGGTTGTGTCGACTAAGATTGGTAAGGCGGAAGAGTTTCCATATGTTCTGACCACCTTTAGAGTGATTGACCATTTCTGTTCGGGAGGAGTTACGCGGAATATCCCGTGGCTGAATGAAAATAGTCCGGAACCCTTTGCGGAGATCAGTAAGAATTTAGGTCAGAAGATTGGAGTTAAAGAGGGAGATATGGTCGAAGTATCTTCTGCTCGCGGTAAGATTAAAGTGCGCGCCTTAGTAACAGATCGCATCCAGTCCTACAAGATCGATGGCAAGAACATAGAAACCATTGGCATACCCTATCACTGGGGATTTGCGAGCTTAAGTCCGGGTGCGAGTGCTAATGATCTCACCATTGCCGCCTTGGATCCTGGAGCTAGTATTATGGAGTATAAAGTTTGCCTATGCAATATAAGGAGGGCAAATTAATGACAAGGAAAATGGTTTTTGTTGACACTTCAAAATGTACGGGATGTAAAGCGTGTCCTGTGGCCTGCAAGGCGTGGAACGAACTTCCGGCGGAGAAAACCCAGCTGGTCACGAGTTTTCAGACGCATAAGGACTTTACCCCGACTACTTTCACTTATATAACCTTCACTGAAAAATATGAAAACCAAAAAATGAATTGGCTAACGCGCAAGGCGCAATGTTTTCACTGTGCCGACCCTGCGTGTCTGAAGGCTTGTTCTTCGAATGCAATTTCCAAGACGGACTCGGGGTATGTCGTAGTCGATCATACAAAATGTATTGGCTACGGTTATTGTGCGGCAAACTGCCCGTTCGGGGTTCCAAAAATTGATGAAGTCAAGAAAAAAGCCTACAGATGTACAGGGTGTATTGATCGGGTCGAAAATAACCTCCTTCCGGCGTGTGTCAACACGTGTGGACCGGGAGCTTTAAGTTTCGGAGAACGTGAAGCTATGCTGGACAAAGCGAAGAAACGTCTCGCTGTAGTTCAGAAGACTAATCCCAAGGCACAGATAGGGACAAGGTTTGCACTGGCCATGTCCTAATGAGGAACACCCTGGTACTCCCATATTACACAGGGAAAAATTTACGAGCCTGTTTTGAATCCTCCAAATCGCCCAACTTTCACTGGAGGAGGAGCACATCATAGCCTTCTTGTTCGCTTCCTTGAACGGGAATTAAAGGGGGAAACATCGTGACCCCACGGGATCCATTAACTGCTCTACTTTAGGTGCCGCATTACTGGCATAACAGCTGGGAATAGGGGGCGTAACGAAACTTAGCCCAAAAAGTCGCTTAAACCAATGGTTTAGGCGACTTTTTCGATATAAAAGGAATGGCAAAAATGGATGAGAGCCTTATACTGGAAAATCATACAGAATTTTAGTTATAGCGAAGACAAGGATATGGGAGGCAATAATTCCTCCAAAAGCTCGATTTCGCCCTCTCTTTACGCAAGAGCATAGCACTTCAGGCTTTCATCGTACCTGACTAATCCATGCCTGATTGAATTATTAAGGTGCCTTGATACTTCAGACGGGGTCAGGTCCAAAACCTTAGCGATCTCTCCGGTTACCAGAGGCCTTTCCCGCAAGAGTGATATTATTTGACTGTCCGCCAATTTCTCGCCAACTGTTTCCTCAAATAACCTCTTGCCCTCATCACTGTTGAAGAAATCACCATACTCTTCATCCGTTTTAAAACGCACTCGCAGTCTTTCCATGTCTACAAGCTTAATGTAGGGAACTAGTTTGGTAACTGCTTCGAGTTTGGTCTTTAAGGTTTTTTCGTCCATGCCTTCGCTTTTGCCAAGAGGTCCTAACCTCTCAATCTCCCTGCCGAATTCATTCATAATATTGGCGAAGCGGATTCCTTCACCGGCCGATACCCATTCAATCCTTAATCTTTCGGGATTCATACCTATGCGCTCCAGTATTTTTTTGCATAGCAGCACCATTCTTATCGCATCGTAATTTCCTTCCGTATTGTAATGGCAGTCACTAAGATGACAACCTCCGATAAAAACCGCGTCTTGTCCATTGGAGAAGGCTCGGAGGATGTGTTCCATCTCCACTCTGCCGGAACACATCACCCTGATAAGCCTTATAT
>JBAQLX010000680.1:0-2671 GCA_049302315.1 Desulfosporosinus sp. | reverse complement strand
ACTTCAAGGTATTTAAGAATATCAGAATCACAAATCTGCCAGATATGACTGTCTTACTGTGTGCTAATGGGACAGGTAAATCGACGCTCTTTGATGTCTTCGGTTTTTTGCAGGATTCATTGACCGATAATGTCAAAGCAGCCTTACTTAAAAGAGGGGGCTATAAAGAAGTTATTTCGCGCAATGAAAAGGGACCGATCGAGATCGAAATCAAGTTTCGGCCTGAACCGGATGAACCCTTGGTAACCTACGAACTACATATCGGTCTTGATGATCGGGGTTTTCCGATAGTAACTCGTGAACGACTTAAATATCGCAGAGGGCAAAAAGGCAAACCCTGGCACTTTCTTGATTTTTCCAATGGTTCAGGGACGGCGATCATCAATGAGAGTGAATACGGCCTAGAGGGTGTAGAAGAGCAACGCGAAGAACAAAAGTTAGACTCACCGGATATCTTAGCTATCAAAGGCTTGGGACAGTTTCAGAAATTTAAACAAGTCACTGCTTCAAAAAGTTATTGGGGAATAGAGCAGATAACAAGAATCCAAAAGGAGGGCTAAATCTGAAACTCATTCCACAGTTAGAACCTCTACAACTGACTGCTGATATATGGGAAACACATACTCCTTCTGAAAATAAACTTGAATTGATGGATGGAGAGGCTTTATATGGTGGTGAAGAAAGGGATCGACTCTTAATGGCACTTCTTTATAATGTAGGATTAAAACATTTAGTAACTATTTTACCCTCTGAGTCAAAGCAAATATTATGCCAACTATGTCAAGTGGAGAGTAAATAGATGACTTGCCGTTAATCTTAGCTGGTCGGTCTGGACTCTGGGATGCGACCATATCTAATATTCCAATTCCAGAGAAGGGAGGTAATGTTATGAAATCATTTGAAACGCCCCTAATTAAAGAGATAAAGCTAACAAATCTGTTGTCTTTTGGCAGTGAGCCGACTAAGCTTACATTGAACAATTTAAATGTCATTATTGGACCCAATGGCTCGGGAAAGTCTAACCTGATTGATGCAGTTAGTCTGCTTCAGGCCGCGCCCACTGCGCTGGCAATTCCCATTCGTAAAGGCGGAGGCATTCGCGATTGGCTTTGGCGAGGTGCGAGTGAAATGCCCAACGCAATACTGGAAGTCATTACCCCTCCGGCGCCAGGAGGAAGCATAGATTTACGCTATCAATTTGCGTTTACTGCTTCTAATCAACGGTTTGAACTGGTTGATGAAAGTCTGGAGAATATTCAGCCCTACGCCAATCAACGTGATCCGTATTTCTATTACCGCTATCAAAATAACCATCCGGTTATTAATAACATTAATAACCAAAAACGGACTCTCAAGCGCGAGGATGTTGACCCTGAACAATCGATTTTATCCCAGCGAAAAGACCCTGATCAATATCCGGAGCTGACTTGGCTGGGAAAACAACTTACAGCTATACGTATCTACAGGGAATGGAGCTTTGGGCGCAAAGCCATATTGAGACAGCCGCAAAGTGTAGATGCTCCCAACGACTATTTAGCTGAAGATTGTTCGAATCTTGGTCTTGTTCTTAACAAACTGCGGGGTAATTATAAAGTCAAGAGGCGTATACTGGATTTGATGTCCGAATTCTATGAGGGAATTGAAGAATTTGATGTTATCGTAGAGGGAGGCACGGTTCAACTTTTTTTACAGGAAGAAGAGTTCATGATCCCAGCTACCCGTCTTTCCGATGGAACGCTTCGATTTCTTAGTCTTCTGGCGATTCTATGCAATCCAGACCTGCCTCCCCTGATATGTATTGAAGAACCGGAATTAGGAATTCACTCAGATATTATTCCGACTATTGCCAAGCTCTTGAAAGAGGCGTCAAAAGTCGCCCAAGTCATTGTTACCACACATTCAGAGGTGCTGATCGACGAACTAACAGACACACCAGAATCAGTACTGGTCTGTGAAAAACATGAGGGATCGACCCAATTAAAGCGTTTGGAAAAAGATCTGCTAATAGACTGGCTTGAGAGATATTCTCTTGGAGAACTTTGGCGCAAAGGCGAAATCGGAGGGAACAGATGGTAAGCGGTCAACAAAGCTCTACTGTGAAACTATATATCGAAGGCGGCGGAGAACAGAATCGTCTTAAAAGAGAATGCCGACGCGCTTTTGCTGCATTTTTCGAAGGCGCCGGATTCCACGGAAGAATGCCGCGAGTAGTAGCCTGTGGTTCGCGAAATGAAGCATTCAAAGACTTTTGCAGTTCGCTGAAAAGTGCTGAACGCACACAAACACTCGCCTTCCTGCTTGTTGACAGCGAGGATGCAGTTAAGTCTGTTTTTCAAAATAGACCTTGGGAGCACCTTAGAGATCGTGATCATTGGGTGCAACCTGATGGGGCAACTAATGAACAAGTTCACTTAATGATCCAGTGCATGGAAAATTGGTTTCTGGCTGATCCTGAAGCGCTCAAACTGTTTTTTGGACAAGGGTTTAACCTCAACGCTCTCCCCAGTAATACCAACATTGAAAGAATTTCTAAGTCCGATGTTTTTAGGAGCCTAGAGATCGCAAGTCGCCATTGTCAGAAAGGGTCATATGGGAAAGGCGATCATTCCTTCAAGATACTTGAAATAATTGATCCTGAAAAGGTTGTCACCGCTTCTCCGTCAGCGAAACG
>JBAQLX010000679.1:0-2715 GCA_049302315.1 Desulfosporosinus sp. | reverse complement strand
TAATCTGCGCCATCAGCTTGAATTGCTTAATCACTATACCTTTTCAGACATTGAGTGGGACAGATTCTTTACCCATAATATTGCCGGGGCGAATGAAGGTATTGTAGATAAGACCCGCAGGATTCAGGACGACCACGTG
Organism: Desulfosporosinus sp.; assembly: GCA_049302315.1. GTDB lineage: Bacteria > Bacillota > Desulfitobacteriia > Desulfitobacteriales > Desulfitobacteriaceae > Desulfosporosinus. The sequence goes on along the minus strand of JBAQLX010000679.1, from coordinate 2,576 downwards.
CAAATTCTCAAACGTGATGATGGCAGCACCAAGAATATTATTCTCATCGATAAAAAGAACATTCACAACAACCGGCTGCAGGTACTGAACCAGTACGAGGAAGCGGGCGGTGCGCATGAAACACGCTATGATGTGACCGTGTTGGTTAATGGTCTGCCGCTTGTACATATAGAATTGAAGCGCCGTGGTGTGGCCATCCGTGAGGCATTCAATCAAATTAAACGCTATCAACGGGACAGCTTTTGGGCGGCATCCGGTCTGTTTGAATATGTGCAGATATTCGTTATCTCTAACGGAACACATACCAAGTATTACTCAAACACTACCCGTAATCAGCATATTAAAGAATCCGGTGACAATAGCAGCCGCAAAAGCAAAAAGACCAGTCACAGCTTTGAGTTTACAAGCTATTGGGCGGACAGCTCTAACCGTGTAATAGCTGATCTTGTAGATTTTACAAAGACCTTTTTTGCCAAGCATACTATTTTAAATATCCTGACTCGCTATTGTGTTTTTACGTCGGAGGATCTGTTGCTGGTCATGCGGCCATATCAGATTGCAGCGACCGAACTGATATTAAACCGCATAGAAATTTCAACCAACTACAAGAAGACTGGCACCGTGGATGCTGGCGGATATATCTGGCACACCACTGGTTCGGGTAAAACACTGACCAGCTTCAAAACAGCGCAGATTGCCACTGCACTGCCCTATATTGATAAAGTGCTATTTGTCGTTGACCGTAAAGACCTTGACTACCAGACAATGAAAGAATATGACCGTTTTGAAAAAGGCGCGGCAAACAGCAACACTTCTACAAGGGTATTGAAGAAACAGCTTGAAGACCCCAATGCCCGGATTATCATAACGACAATCCAAAAGCTTGATAAATTTATCGGGAAAAACAAAGGGCATGATGTTTACAAGCAACATATGGTTTTGATTTTCGATGAATGCCATCGTTCGCAGTTTGGCGATATGCACAAGAAAATCACCAAGACATTCAAGAACTATCATATCTTCGGTTTTACAGGTACGCCGATCTTTGCTGTGAATGCAAGTAGTGGCGGTAACCCGCTTTTACGCACAACTCCACAGGCATTCGGGGATAAGCTACATACATATACTATTGTGAATGCTATCAATGACAGTAATGTTCTTCCCTTCCGTATAGACTTCATTAACACTATGAAGAAAAAGGATAACATAAAAGATAAAAAGGTTCGGGCTATCGACACAGAAGAAGCTATGTCTGCGCCGGAGCGTATTCGCGAGGTAACGGGCTATATCCTCGAGCATTTTGACCAGAAGACTTATCGGCATCAGAGTCGCTCTTTTTTTAGTCATAGGGTGATAACAAATGTTGAGGAAGTGGCGAGTGCCAAACATAATGATGCCAAAGAGCAAAAAGATAGCAGAAAAATAAATGGCTTCAACTCCATTTTCGCAGTCGCTTCCATTCCGATGGCAATGAAGTATTATAGCGAGTTCAAGCGACAAATGGAGGAACGAAACCGGAACCTTACTATTGCAACAATCTTCAGCTTTAGCGCTAACGACGATGAACCAGATGACGCTCTGCCGGATGAGGGTTTTGAAACGGACATGCTGGATAAAACCTCCCGCGACTTTCTTGACGCAGCTATTGCTGACTATAATCAAGCCTTTAGTGTTAATTATGATACTTCGGCGGACAAATTTCAGAACTATTACAAAGATGTCTCTTTACGTGTAAAGAATCGCGAAGTGGATTTGCTCATTGTCGTTAATATGTTTTTAACCGGCTTTGATGCCACAACGATGAACACACTCTGGGTGGATAAGAATTTGCGGCAGCATGGACTTATTCAGGCTTTTTCTCGAACCAACCGAATCCTAAATTCTGTTAAGACATTTGGCAATATTATCTGTTTCCGCGACCTAAAACAGGCAACTGATGACGCTATTGCCCTTTTTGGTGACAAAGAAGCAGGCGGTATTGTCCTACTAAAAACGTATAATGATTACTACAATGGCTATGATGAGGACGGTAAGCATAAGCCGGGGTATGAAGAATCGATTACAAAACTTCAAACATTGTACCCAATTGGGCAAGCTATTATAGGCGAACAAGCGCAAAAAGATTTTATTCGGCTTTTTGGTGCGATTTTAAGGCTGAGAAATATTCTAATTTCATTTGATGATTTTGCGGGCAATGAAATCCTGTCCGAACGGGATTTTCAGGACTACCAAAGTGTCTATATCGACCTTTATCAAGATTTCACAAAAGGGAAAGATGCTGACAAGGAAAATATAAACGATGACATCGTCTTTGAAATGGAGCTCATCAAGCAAATCGAAGTAAATATTGACTATATTCTTATGCTTGTGGCGAAATATCATGAAAGTAATTGCACTGATAAAAGCATTCTTGAGGCGATTGACAAAGCTGTTAATTCCAGCATCGAACTTCGCAGTAAGAAGGTACTTATTGAAGGCTTTATCGAGAAAGTCAACACTTCAAGCAAAGTGGACGATGATTGGCACACTTTTGTTGCTGAGCAAAAAGAGAAGGATTTATCGGCAATCATTGAAGA
>JBAQLX010000678.1:0-6662 GCA_049302315.1 Desulfosporosinus sp. | reverse complement strand
ACCGGATCGACAATATTTGTGGATCAACCTTTAAACTTGCAAAGCCATGATTTGCAAGTTTTCCTCTTCTTTAGGGAACCATAACAAATAATATAATAAAAATTATGAATAAACATTCACAAAGAAGGGATTTGTTTGTTTGTAAAGAAAGAAGATTAGTACAAGTGTTTTTTGCTTTGTTTGGCTTACCGGATTATTAAAAGGAGGTTGTCCTAATGAGTTTAAAAGTAGCTATTAATGGTTTTGGTAGAATTGGTCGTCTTACACTTCGTGCCGCCCTAAATCAATCTCTTCCTTTCGAAGTAGTGGCCGTCAATGACTTGGCTAGTCCTGACATATTAGCCCATTTGTTCAAGTATGATTCAATTCACGGGGTTCTTTCCAATTCCGTGGAAATTGATGGACGTACAATGATTATTGACGGAAAACGGATTGAGGTTCTTGCAGAAAAAAATCCCCTGGATTTGCCTTGGAGCAAACTCGGCGTAGATATCGTCATCGAGTCAACCGGTCGTTATACGAACCGTGACGCCGCCGCACAACACCTTACTGCAGGAGCTAGGAAAGTCGTCATCTCTGCTCCGGCTAAAAATGAAGATATTACGATTGTCATGGGGGTAAACGACGCTAAATATGATCCGCTGAAGCACCATATTATTTCTAATGCTTCCTGTACAACAAACTGCCTTGCTCCGGTAGCTCAGGTTTTACTCGATGCTTTTGGGATTGAACAAGGGATGATGACAACGACTCATTCAGTCACAAATGACCAAAGGATCTTGGACTTTGAACACTCAGATTGGCGTCGATCCAGGGCGGCCTATCAATCCATGATCCCAACGACCACGGGTGCGGCCAAAGCGGTTACCCTTGTCATACCCGAATTGGTTGGCAAAATGAATGGACTCGCTGTCCGTGTCCCGACACCGAATGTTTCCTTGGTTGATTTTGTCGCCAATTTAACCAAGCCAACTACTAAAGAAGAAGTAAACGCTGCCTTGCATCAAGCAGCAGATGGTAAACTAAAGGGAATCCTCGAGTATACTGAGTTACCCTTGGTTTCCCATGACTTTAATGGTAACCCGGCCAGTTCCATAGTCGATGGCTTGTCGACCATGATGATAGGAGATCGGATGGTTAAAGTATTGGCTTGGTATGATAACGAATGGGGCTATTCAAACCGCATATTAGATTTAGTGAAGCTTATTGTAAGGAAAGGCTTATAAATTTGGAGGGGTAACCCCATGAGAAGGACTAAAATTGTCTGTACTATTGGTCCTGCCAGTGAGTCCAGGGAAAAGGTTCAAGCTCTTCTAGCCGCAGGTATGGATGTTGCACGGCTAAATTTTTCACACGGAACGCATGAGGAACATGGCCGAAGAATCGCAATTCTCAAAGAGGAAGCTGCCAAAATAGGGAAGCATCTGGGAATTCTTCTTGACACCAAAGGACCGGAGGTTCGCACCGGTAGGGTTCCTGAAGAGGGTATTACTCTTGAAAACGGATCCGTATTTAGTCTGGATACAGACCTCAGCCTCGGTAATCAGCAACGGGTTGGGATTACTTATACCGAACTATGGCGAAAAGTAAAACTTGGTACCCATATTCTCATTGATGATGGTCAACTCGATTTGGAAGTAACCTCGGTGGATAACAAAATCATTCGGACTGTTATTCGTAACGGTGGGGTTCTTATGTCGCAAAAAGGGGTAAATGTTCCCGGCGCACTTACCGGCTTACCCTCTGTCACAGAAAGGGATATAGAGGATATTCGCTTCGGGATTTCCCAAGGGATTGACTTTATAGCCGCTTCCTTTACCCGAAAGGCCCTAAATGTTTTGGACGTGCGTCGGGTTGTTGAAGAAATGGCGGTCGATGTCCACATCATCGCCAAGATTGAAAGCCAAGAAGGGCTGAATAACTTAGATGCTATCCTTGAAGTAGCTGATGGGCTTATGGTTGCCCGCGGCGACCTTGGGGTTGAAATTCCGGTTGAAGAAGTTCCCATCAGGCAAAAGGAAATGATTCGCAAGTGCAATTTACTAGGCAAACCTGTTATTGTGGCGACTCAGATGTTAGATTCGATGATCCGGCAGCCTCGGCCCACCCGAGCAGAGGCAAGTGATGTTGCTAACGCTATTTTGGATGGAACGGATGCCATTATGTTATCTGGTGAAACGGCAGCCGGTCTTTTCCCCGTTGAAGCCGTTCAGATGATGGATAAAATAGCTAAACGAACTGAACAGACCCGTTCAGATAATCAGGCAACCCGCCAACCTCAGCGTAATGTAGCAGGAGCGATTAGTTTCGCCAGCTATACCATAGCGAAAGACCTCGAAGCTGCTGTTATCCTCACGCCGACATATTCGGGGTTGACTGCGCGGCTGATCTCCAAGTATCGGCCCAACGCTCTGATTGTCGCCGCAACCCCTATGGCGGCCACGGCAAGAAAATTAGCTCTCCTTTGGGGTGTTCAACCTTTGCTTGTCCCGCAAAGTTCAGGAACGGACGAAACGTTATCAGTGGCTGTGAATACATCCTTAACTAAAAACTTTATCCACGCCGAAGATGTCGTGGTGATCACAGCGGGTGTTCCAATTGGTAAGGTCGGCTCCACAAATATGATCAAAGTTCAAATCATGGGAAAGATTTTAGCTAAAGGGACCGGAATTGGAAGAAAGTCCTATTCCGGTGTCGCGCGTAAAGTCCAATTTCCCAAAATAGACCCATTTAATGACGGGGATATTCTAATAGCAGAGACAACCGATGCGGACTATGAACCAATAATTGCCCGGGCTGGAGCGATGGTCATCGTGGAGGGTGGTTTAACATCACATGCAGTCATTGTCGCCTTGCAATATAAAATTCCCGCAATTGTTGGTGCTCAAGAAGCCTTTGCCAAGGTATCTAATGGACAGATTTTGACAGTAGATGCTTTGAGCGGTGTGATGTATGAGGGTTCTGTCAGCATTCTCTAGTGATTCGAGTAAACCCATTCCTATCGCGAAGAATCAATGCTATAATGTACGTAAAAAGTCTAATTGACGATTGGGGGCTAGGATGAAAAAGTTAAATTCAGGAAAGCCATTTGTCGCTATTCAAGAATTTATAACACGTTTAAACCTACGGACCAAAGCCATTCTTACGGAGTTGAAATTATGGAAGTCAAAGCATCTTCATACAGTATCTTGGAGATCACCAAAATTTTACATAGGAGTTCTGGCCTTTAGTATGGTCATCGGCAGTGCAATCGTACACTTTAGTGGTACGGCTTCCGCCGCTTACATAATCGTGAACGGTCAAAAGATCGGGCTAGTTGCGAGTGTGCATAGGGGTCAACAAATTGTCGACGATATGTTAACAAAACGGGGACAGGCTACAGGTAAGGCTGCAAAAACCCATGATCTTTTAGAGTATGAAACAGTTCGTGTGAAAACGGTAGAGCTTTTAAATTCCATGTCAACCGCCAATGAGCTTCAAAAAGTGCTAACATCCTATATTGATGGGTACGCTTTAGAGATTGCAGGAACACAGGTTGCCATCTTACCAACTCAAGACGATGTGCAATCACTCCTTAAAACATATCAGGATTTCTATACAAAACCCAGTGATAACAACCAGGTGATATCAGTTGAGTTTAGTGAATCCATTACCATTAAGCCTGTTGAAGCTCAACCTGATCAAGTTAAACTACTTGATCAAGCCTTGAACGAGTTAAAGGATGGAAAGAAAACAATAACGGAATACACAGCTCAAGATAATGACTCTTGGTGGCTGATAGCTCGCAAAAATGACATGAAAACGAAGGAAGTGTTAGAGGGTAATCCGGGAATGACGGAAGATAGTAAGATACAGCCTGGTCAGAAGATCAAAATAGTTACTGTAAGTCCATATCTGACTGTCATGAGTAAAGGGATTTTAACCAGTACGGAAACTGTTGCCTTTAATGTCGTCACATCTACAGATACAAAACTGGCCAGTGGAGAAACCGTTGTCAAAGAACAAGGGAGTGATGGCACTAAAGTTGTCACCTACTCTTATTTCCAAAAAAATGGCCAGGATATATCCAAACAGGTCATCGATGAAAAAATAACCAGGCAACCCGTCACGCAAGTCGTTGCCAAAGGGCCCGGGCTCTCCGCTGTTTCTCTGGCTAGCGCCGCGTCCAGAGGATCCAACAGCTCCACTGGAATTGTCTGGCCCTTAAGAGGTTCGATTAATTCTCCTTATGGGTATCGTTGGGGCAGTTTTCATAATGGTATAGACATTGGCGGGGGCACAGGCAGTTCCTATTTCGCTGCTGCTTCAGGGAAAGTAGTTGCTGCAGGATGGAGTGGAGGATACGGTAACATGATCATTATTGACCACGGTAACGGTGTGAGGACACGTTATGCCCATTCCTCAAAACTTCTGGTTTCTGTCGGCCAACAAGTTGAACAAGGTCAGAGGATTGGATTGGTTGGCTCAACCGGGCATGCAACAGGTCCCCATCTGCATTTTGAGCTCATTATTAATGGTTCTACTGTTAACCCCTCGATCTATTTACGGTAGATGTATTTACGGTAGATGTATAAAGAAACAATCATGAACTAGCGCTGGTCATGACTCGAACAGGACGTTCGAGATTAGAGCGCTGTCCAGGGATGGACGAGTGTCCCTGCAACCATGGATGGTGAGAAGGGACCGCTGTCCAGGGATGGACGAGTGTCCCTGCAACCATGGATGGCGGGAAGGGATCCTTAGCGAGAGCAGAAGCCGTTGGTTGCACTGCAGAGTTGTTATAATTATACAATACTCTTAGGGGGGACTATAGTGGGATTGTCTTCAAAAACACGTTTGCGTGTTCGTTATTCGGAAACAGACCAAATGGGTATCGTTTATCACTCTAATTATCTCGATTGGTTTGAAGTCGGAAGAGCCGAACTTTTTCGGGAATTAGATCTCCCGTACACTAAAATTGATGAACAGGGTTTAGGGTTAGCGATCATTGAGGCCAATTGCCGCTATCGCCTACCCGCACGCTATGATGATGACCTCGTTATTATTACTAGGTTGGATCACATATCTGCGCGCTCAGTACGTTTTTATTACCACGTTTTTCGAGAAGAAACCCTTTTGGCTGAAGGCAAAACAGTTCACGTGTTTATTAACAAAGAAGGCCGCCTTGCAGACATTCGTCGTTCCGTAATCTGGACCCGTTTGCAAGCAATTATCGAGAAATATAAAGAAAACTTGGTTGGCGCCAAGCCTTCGAGAGATGGCCAAGGATGACCGAGTGTCCCTGAAGCCATGATATACGCTATTGTATTTTGTCTATCAAAATGATGGACATTTATTTTTATACTTTCTGCAGGACAATACTTATTTTCCCCGAATGATTAATAGTAACGCCTAAAAGGAAAAGCCGCGGCCAAATACATGCAATTCGCAGGAATATGTGATATGTTTTGACATTAGATACGCATGCATGAATATCTCGTTAAAGGCGGAGGAGTGAGCACTTGAAAAACGTCAGGAAGAAGAGGTGTTCTTCGTTGTTAAAATTCTTCACTGCTTTTCTCCTTGCAATCTTCATACAGATTAGTGTTGCTCACAACGCATTTGCCGAAGACCCTTCTGCAAAAGAACCTCAAATACTAGGAGAGGGCGCCTGTTTAATTGATGTATTATCCGGTCAAACTCTCTTTGGAAAGAATCCGGATAAGCCACTGGCTCCAGCAAGCACAACAAAAATTATGACCGGCCTTTTAGCGCTGGAGCATGGAAATTTGGATGATATCGTGACTGCGAGTTCTTCAATGCTTAATAATAAGCTCGTCTATGGCACACAAATATACCTTGGGCCTGGGGAAAGAATGCCCTTAAATGACCTTCTTTATGCTTTGCTGTTAAACTCTGCCAACGATGCAGCTGTTGCAATTGCCGAACATGTAGGAGGCAACTTACCAAACTTTGTCGAAATGATGAATCAACGTGCCCTTGAAATAGGAGTTGCCCAGACCCATTTTCTTAATCCGAGTGGTTTGACGGAGACTGGGCATGTCACAACGGCTCACGATCTGGCGCTTATGGCACGTGTTGCCTATCTAAATCCTACGTTTGCAAACTATGTCCGTACTAAATCACAAACCATTTCGCGATCAAAACAGGATGTTCCCACGCTTATGGTTAATGAGAATAAATTGCTTTGGAGAGACTCAAACGTTGATGGTATTAAAACAGGATACACAGCTGCTGCTCAAAATTGTCTGGTCGCATCGGTGACCAGGGATGGACGCCAATTGATTGGTGTGATCCTTAAATCTCCAGGTCGCGAAATCTACACAGATATGCAGGCTATGTTTGAGTTTGGCTTTACTCAGTTTAAAGAGACTGTTTTTAAACCTTCAGGAGCGATCATTACAACAATTAACGTGAATAATTCTCCAGTTGAGCTAATTATCGATCGTCCGATCTATATGATCCAGAAACTCCACGAACAAAGTCCGGTATTAAATTTACGAATCATACCGACTTCTTCCAGTCCTCTTAGTTCTGTAAAAGCGGGTCAAGTTGTTGCCCAAGTCGAAATTTTGGACGGGAACACACTTGTAAATACGCTTCCTTTAAAATCTTCGCGGACAATTTCACCTACATTTGCAAGCAGTTTGCGTTCAAATTAT
>JBAQLX010000677.1:0-77519 GCA_049302315.1 Desulfosporosinus sp. | reverse complement strand
GCAGCCGTTATGGAAATCGGCCTTAACTCCGTACAAGGGAAGTAACACCCTAAGCCCATTTGTAGCACTTGCTGCGCGATAAAATCCCTAGGCTAGGCTAAAGGGTCTAGCCTTACTCAAAAAAAATAAATAGGAGGTAAACAGAAAAATGGGAGCAAAAGGAATTAATTTTGCCGAGGAACTCCATGTTGTAAATATTATCCCGCCTTTCGGGAGTGACGCAGCTACCAAAAACAGTGACGTATTCACGCTGAAGGGTCATGCCCACGCCACAATTATTTTAACAGTAGGGACCCAAGGTGGCTCATTTACCGCAAAGCTTTATGAATGTGATAATTTCACTCCAAGTACGGCGACTGCAATCGCAACAAGGGTCTACAAGGAAGAAACCGCTTTGGGTGATACATTAGGCGCGGCCGTAGCTGTAACAGCTGCCGACGGGGTGGCTACTGCAGTAGCAAATAACATCATGTATGTATTTGAGGTTAATGCGGATGAACTGACCGAAGGTTACCCTTGCCTGCAACTCAGGCTTTCTGATCTCGACAATACCACATATGTTTCCGCTGTCGCAATTCTCTCTGGTTCGAGATACGCCAGCGATCAATCAGCCAGTGCGATAGCCTAGTTTTAATAATCCTACAGGGCTCCTAAATTTTACTAGGGGCCTTTTGTTTTGGCCTAAAAAGCCATCACACAGGACAAAAGGAGGAGGAACCCTGAAATGGCAACAAGAACACCTTTGTTTGCAAAGAAACAACCTGGTGGCGTGCTTTCTATTATTGATGTTGAAAAGTATCCCGGCAATATATGGTTTGTCGATTCTGGATGCGCTACCGGAGCGGATTCGGAGGGATACGGCCAAGGTCCAGACGCAACATTCCTAACGATTGACTATGCGGTAGGCAATTGCACGGCCAACAACGGCGACTTAATCGTTGTAATGCCAGGCCACACGGAAGCCATTACCGCCGCCGCCGGACTCGACTTAGATGTTGCTGGTATTACCATCGTGTTTCTTGGCAACGGCTCAAATCGTGGTACCGTTCAATTCGGCACTGCTGTTACAGCAGACATGGACGTCGATGCGGCAAATATCACTTTAGTTAATCCTCGTTTCGTGGCGGCAATTGACGCGCTAACTGGTCCAATTGACGTAAACGCTGCCGGTTTTACCATTATCAATGGCGAATACTTTGATGCGGCGGCAATGGCTACCACGGATTGCATTGTAACCGATGCAAACGCTACAAGGTTAAAAATCGACGGATGGAAATATTACGAGTCCACAACTGGTACACAGAAGCAGTCCAATATTCAGCTTAACGGCGTGGATGATATGGAGCTGCTCAACATTGATATTCGGGGCGACTTTGCAACCGGCAATATCGAGAATGTAACTGATGAAGCCTTGAATGTCAGGTTGAAAAACATCACGCTTGACAACCTGAATTCATCGCCTACACCCGGCATGGTAATCGACGCAAACGCAACCGGCATTGCCGAAAATGTCAAGGTTCGCGTGGCATCCGGCACAACCTACGTTTCTAACGTGGGCAAAATTAATTGGGGTGCAGATTGCGAGGGATTCAGTACGGATGGGTATGGTGGGGAACCGATTGGGACTGCTGTTAGTTCCGGCGTTGAGGGAAAGGTTGACACTATCGCAGGCTACCTTGATAGCGCAGCACTGGAAAAGTTGACCGGTGCGGCTGACGGCACGGGAGTATATCCCGCAGCGGTTGTAGACGACTCAGTTATCGCAAAAATATTAAGTAAATCGGCGACAGCGGCGGCATCCTCATACGATAACACGACGGATAGCCTTGAGGCGATTTCAGATGCACTCGCGACCGCCTATGCACTGATTGACAATGCGGCACTTGAGAAATTGACAAGCGCAGCTGATGGAACAGATGAATATCCTGCGGCGGTGGCGAACGATTCTGTTATAGCTAAAATCTTAGCCAAGGGCGCGACGGCTACGGCGAGTACCTATAATAATACCACGGACTCGCTGGAGGCAATATCCGACGCAATAACCGCGTTAAATAACGTCAGCACAGCGCAAGTCAACGCCGAAGTGGATACCGCCCTAAATACCATTGTTCCAGCGGCTCCAAATGCTGGTAGCGTCAATGACATACTAAGCAAGGCTTCCGGGGGCAATACATTTGACAAAGCGACGGATTCACTTGAAGCTCTCGCTGATGGATTGCAGGGCGGTATTAAGACTACTTCAATGGCAGACACCACGGTTATCCCTAATAATAATCAGGCTGTTGGCGGGTTACTTGCAACCGCAACTGGCGGTGCCGTGATGGTTGAGGATATCATTGTCCAGCGTGGTGCGGTCAATGCAGCAGGTCCCACTAATTATCGGTTTAGCACAGACAATGTGAATGGTCTGACTGGAAAAACTGCCCCATTCGGCAGTATGATTCTGGCGAAATTCAATGCCCAACTAACCAGCATATTGTCGGTTGATGGAGTAGTTAAACAGTTACCCTACATCCTTGAATCCGGTAAGAAGCTGTACATTGATGGCGACGATGCCGCTACTACTGGAGCCGTGGCTACTGATTTTTATATTAAGTACAAACGGTTAGCAGCGGGAGCATCCTTGGCGTAAGTATTATGGGGGGGCAACAGCTCCCCTTTCTCATTAAGCAGCCTCCAGAAAGGAGGATTTTTTTATGGCCTTAGCATTAAAGACAGCACCAGCCACAGAACCGATTACCCTCGCGGAAGCGAAACTCTATCTGCATGCTGATGACAGCACGGTCGAGGATACCCTTATCACCGCGTTTATCACAGCAGCCCGCGAGTATTGCGAGGACTACCAGAACAGGGCATACGTCACCCAGACCTGGGAACTTTGGCTTGATGATTGGCCGGATGATGATTTTATCAGAATACCCCTATCGCCCTTGCGGGCTGCCAATAGTATCAAGTATTACGACACGGCAAATGCCGTTGCTACAATGACCGCGACAGACTATTTCGTAGACACCAAGAGCAATCCCGGACGTGTGTCTCTGACTTATGGCATGACTTGGCCGACAACCACACTTAGGCCTGCAAATGGTGTTGTTATTGAATTTGAAGCGGGATATGGTGCCGTAGCAGCAGTGCCGCAGACGGTAAAACAGGCTATGTTATTACATTTAAGTTTACTGTATGAACCATGCGATGCAGAACGCGGCAAACAACTGACACGAGCGCGAGACGCACTTCTCGGTATGAGACGGGTGGTTCCCGTATGATCTATGCGAGGCAGCGTAATCGGCGAATCGTGATACAGCAACTAGGCGATTCAAATAATTTTGTTAGTCCGTTATCTTTTTTAGATTTTTATAAATTTGCACCTTTGTTTGACCCGTTGCCCATAACGGAAGGCGACCAAGTGGACACCTATGATACGAGCGGCGCACCGGTCGAGAACTGGTTCAACTACCTAGCGGTCTGGGCATCCAAGCAGCATAAAACCTCGCGCGAGTTTTATGCTGCGCAGAAAGTCAATGCTGAGATTACGGATCTTTTTATTATCCGGTTTAACTCAACAATCACTACCCAAATGCGTGTTATTTATGACGGCAAATACTATGACATTCTTGGCGCTGACGATCCAGATGGATACCGCAGAGAAACCCATTTGCTTTGTAAGGTGGTGGAGTAGGATGGCGACTTATGCTTACGTCACAGGTGTCAGGGAGGTTCAACAACTTCTTGACCAAGTCGGGAAGGCACCAGCTAAAGCATTAACAAAAGCAGTTAGGCCTGCTGCCAAATTAGTCCAGAAAGCGGCTAAGAATAGGGCACCAGCTGACTCCGGAGCACTAAAAAAAGGTATTAAGATTAAGGCAGAGCGCAGAAAAAAAGGAAAACGCGTTTATCAAATCGGCGTATTTGGTGCCGCGGGCGGCGGTGAGGAATTTGTTAAGATCAGTAAAAGCGGAAAGCGCTCGTATTACCCTGCCTCGCAAGAATATGGCTGGACCGATGAGCACGGCAATTATACGCCAGGATACCAATATCTGAGAAAGGCTGCGGATGTAGACGGGCGAATGGTACACTCCATGATTCTGGAAACGCTCGGGCAAGAATTAGACAGACTGAGGTAGGTGGTGGTATGGAACTCTATGAGGGTCTAACTGTCGAATTAACGGCGATAACTGGATTGACAAATAAAGTTTTCCCAGCAACGGCACCACAAGGTACTAAGGAACCTTATCTTGTTTATTTTTTGGGCGGCAACGAAAGGGCAAAAACCTTGATAGCGCATGATGGCCTTGTTGAGTCACAATATCAGCTTGACGTATACCACTCAACTTATGCGCTGCTCTATGCTTTGAAAAAGCTGGTAATAGCGGAAATCAAGACATGGAGTCAATCGAGCATCGGCGCCACGGGCCCGTATATCCAACAAGTAGAAATTATGACCGATTTCGAGACTTACGACAATGTTCTGAGATTGCATAAAGGCATTGTCGAATTTAATGTGCACTATACGGAAAGTTAGAGGTGTTAAATTATGTCTGGAAAACGCGGAGTAGGAACCACAATAACCCAAGGCGTAACCAATATAGGTATATTGACAAACATAGTCCCACCGGAAGGCTCAGCGGATACAGTTGACACCACTACGCTGGACACTGCCGACGGGTACCGAACCTTTATCCAAGGGATGCGGGATGGCGGTGAAGTAACCCTCCAAGGTTACTTTGATGTAACGGATGCGGGGCAAGTGGCCATGAAGACTGCCCTAGATGCAGGTACAGTAGATTCATACACAATCACTTCCCCGACAACAATTGGGGCTGCGTTAATCTTTGACGCGATTGTAACTAAATGGAAAGTGGGCGAAGCTAACCTTGACGATGTCGTCGGCTTTGAGGTTACGCTCAAAGTGAGCGGCAAAACAACTCTAGGGACAACCGCAACGACCGGAGCAAGTGCAGCGTCAATGGTCCAAACAGACGGCTCCACGGCATTAACCGCATACGCCATTACCCCTACGTTCGTGATTGGTACGCTTATTTATGGAGTTACCTATACAACTCAAACAAGCTTCAAGCCAAAAATAACGGCAGCGTCGCACACAATCAAGATTTACGTTGATGGTGTTTACGTCGAAACAGTGGCATCCGGCAGTGCAGGTAGCGCAATAGCGATAGGCGCAGCGGAAACCAAGGAAGTTAAGGTCGTAGTTTACGAGGCCGCTAAGACTCCAAAAACTTACACCTTTATGGTTAGCCGTCTGAGCTAAACAAAAGGAGGATAAGGGCTGCCTTGGTGGCGGCCCTTAAATCATTATGGAATTAAAAGTTAAATCAATAGACAGAATAAGGAGTTCGGTTTTCTTAGATGGTATCAATATTAGCTCGATAAGTAATTTAATTACCATCGAACATGAGGCAGGAAATATACCGAGAGTTACGCTAGGCTTAATTCCCAAAGTTATCGAAATCGAATCCGAAGTTGACGTATTTGTAAAAATTGGGGATAAGAGATATAGACTTATCAAAAATGGAGATAAGGAATACAAGCTTATCGAAGCTGAGAACGAGTGATGCCTTATGGAAGAACTATTAAGGCAGATCCTAAAAGAAATGAAGCGCATGACCAGGCGACTGGAAAACGTCGAGGATATGCTTGAGGAATTAACCCAGGTTGAGGACATCGAAGAGGAGCAAAGCGAACTTAGAACACTATAAAGGAGATAAAAGCAATGGCTAATAATGATGTCTTTACCATTAACCTTGACAAGGAAAGAACCCTAAAATTTAGGAGAAAAGAATTAAAGCTACTCGAAAAAAGCCTTGGCAAGAAAATAACCAAAATTGATTTTAATGATATCGGTATTGATGATATTTCAAAAATGATTCACCTTGCATTGCAGCATGAAGACGAAAGCTTGACATTGGAACAAGTCGAAGCGCTAATGGATAATTCGGAAATGTATTTTGGTGAAATGAACGAAGCCGTAATGAAGGCCTTCGCGGTTTCCATGGGTGGACCTAAAGCGCTGGAGAGGTTTGAAGAAATTACAGATATCCAAGAAGCAAAAAACTAGAACCGGATAGCGAATATGATTGGGAAGAATCCTTAACTGTCGCTATCCGAATCGGTCTTAAGCCGTATGAGGTTAATCTTTTAACTATACACGAATTAAATCTAATGATTATGGCTTACACGGAAAAGAACAAAGACGAACGTAAAGCGGACATAGTAGCCGCTTTTTATTCTGCCTATTTTTATCGTAAAAAAGAACTTTCGGGCAACGATCTCAAGAAAGCATTAAAGGCAATTGACGGGAACAGCAACAGAATGACAGACGAGGATCTTTTTGAGGCTATCAAGGTATTGCACGCGCAGTTTGGGGGTGAGTGAGTAGATGGGTGTAATTCGTAATATTCTTGTGCGTGTCGGGGCAAATATCAATCCCCTGCAGCAGGGTATGACACAGGCCCAACGAGCAGTTGGCCAGTTTTCTACTCGTTCCCGTGCGTCTATGGCGGCGGTAAATAATGGGACATCAGGAATGATGGCGGCAATGGCGACAGCGGCTAAAGTTGTAACGGTTGCCGCTGCAGCCATAGGAGCAGCCGTCACAATGGCTGCAATTCCTGCGTCAAAGATGGCCATGGAATACGAATCCTCCTTGCAGCAGATTAATCGCATCATGGGCGCAAGCGCAGCGGGCTTTGTCAACTGGGCTGAAACTCAAGCTAACGCCTTTAATATGTCGAGGTTGGAAGCTGTAAAGTATGGGGCTGTCTATGGTAACCTAATGAGCACCATTACGGCAGATCAGGCCCAAGCGACGCAATATACAACTCAACTGCTTAAGGCCTCGGCGGTCGTAGCAAGTGCAACAGGGCGAAACATGACCGACGTGATGGAGCGTATTAGATCCGGCTTACTCGGTAATACGGAATCCATTGAGGACTTAGGCATCAATGTGAATGTTGCTCTTTTGGAATCCACTGAAACCTTTAAGCGATTCGCAAACGGTAAGTCCTGGGACCAACTCGATTTCCGCACACAGCAACAAATACGGCTCTTCGGAATCCTCGAACAAGCTACAACCAAGTTTGGCGATTCAGTTTACGATAACACCGCAAGCGGATTGATGCAGTTTACTGCACTCTTAAAAGACGCTCAACTCAATCTGGGACAAGCATTTCTCCCCTTGATTAATGCGGTTATGCCCACTTTAATAAATTTCGCAAATGGTCTGAAATATGTTACTGCAGTGTTTAGTCAGTTTATGCAAGCACTTTTCGGCGTTAAAACTAAGCAGGTTGACGTTACAGGCACAGCCGCGAAAGCAGCGAGCGCGCAAACAGGACTAGGCAAAGCAACTAAAGCGGCAGGGGCAGCGGCTAAGGGTGCGCTAGCAGGATTTGATGAGATTAACGAACTACAGGAGGCCATGGCAGCAAGCGGAACGGATGCGGCGGATGCAGCAATCAATGGCGGCGGGATGGTTGTGCCAGATGCTTCGGGAGGCGGCACAAGCCCGGTACCTGATACTCTTATTCCACAAAGTGTAATTGACAATGTTGAAAGATTTAAGAAGGCAATAGAGCCAATCCAGAAATACATTAGCGAACTCGCGGCAATGTTCCGTAATTTTTGGAATGATATTCAGCCATTTATGAAGCCTATTGTTGATTTTTTAGAAAAGGTCTTTGCCCCTATATGGAAATGGCTTGTTGAAATTGTAGGTATAGCACTTGAAGGCATGAAAATTCAAATTGGAGGGGCGTTGCAAATAATCAAAGGCATCTTGGAGATTTTCGCGGGGCTTATAACTGGCAACTGGAAGATGCTCTGGCAAGGTATAAAGGATATTACTTGGGGCGCATGGGTCATGTTACAGGCCACATTTACTGGTTTATTCAAGGCAATTGGGGACGGTTGGAATGCTTTCGTATCTGCCCTAAGAGAAGGATGGGAAACCTCTTGGAAAGCTATTGGTAATTTTGCATTGTCAGCGTGGAATGGAATCCAAGCCACGGCAGCTACTGCATGGAACGGAATTAAGCAAGTGGCATCAGACGCATGGGAAGGAATACAACAGGTATGGTCAGGGGTTGCGGGTTGGTTTGGAACAAATGTTGCAACACCAATAGGTAACTTGTTCGCAGAACTTTGGAGCGACATTAAAAACTTATTTAAAGAAGGAGCAAACGGAGCCATAGGGTCATTAGAAAGTTTCTTAAACTTTGCTATTAGTGGTTTCAATAAACTTATTTTTGCTTGGAATACAACCAAATCCGTTCTTGGTATTTCTGGATGGACGATGCCGATTGAGAAAATTCAACTTCCAAGATTAGCAAATGGCGGAATCGTTGGAGCTAATCGTCCTATGCTAGCACAAATAGGCGACAATAAAACGCAGCCGGAAGTAATAGCCCCGTTGGGTGACCTCACGGAAATGATAACTTCGGCTGTAAGTACCGCCATGCTATCTGTTATGCAATTCTCAAATTCAAGTTCTTCTGGGCAACAAGGAGACATAATAGTCCAGATCGACAGCACAAAACTAGCCAGGGTTATAATGCCGGCCATCAATAAGGAGCAGTCACGTATTGGCAATACGGCAATTATTCAGGCAACTTAATTTGTAAGGAGAACCTAGCCTATGATATATTTACCTTGAGGTGGTTGAAATTGTCATATAGATATTGTACTTTGTGTAAAAGGCCAGTAGAAGCGTCTAAAAAATTCAGGTGGGGCTGGTTCCTATTTTGGTGCTTGACCGGGATTGGCGGCTTATTTTATGTCATGTTTTACCTGTTTAAGAGAAAGCAATGCCCAATATGTCATACCAGAGAATTATTAAAAGCAGCCCCCAAAAAAGCAATCAACTAATTAAAAGGCATCCCAAAAACGGGGTGTTTTTCTATTTGTAAAAAAAAGGAGGGCATAGACGATGATTACAGTAGGCGGCACAGCAATCTCCACGCCCTCTGGCTTTCAGGTCAGCGTCATGGATCTCAGTAAGGCCGAACGGAACGCAAGCGGAACGCTGATAATCGAGCGCATAGCGACAAAGCGCAAGTTAGAACTTGGCTGGTCTTATCTGTCCCAGGCCGATCTTGCAACCCTGCTAACGACTGTGTCTCCCGTGACATTTACGGTCGTCTATCCCGACCCACAAACAGGCGCGGCGCGATCCGGGACGTTTTACGCTGGGGATCGAGCAGCTGGAGCAATAGACTATCAAGGCGGCATAATGCGGTGGAAGGATATAAAGTTTTCATTAATTGAAACTTAGGGGGGCGGCTAAATGATACCAGTAAGCGCAGAATTTAAGACAGCGATAGCCGCCGCCACCCGGCAGACAAAAGCGAAGGTACTCTTCCATCTCGTCGACGTTGACGCAGCTGAAGATGCTACCGTAACAGTAACAGGCGAGGCAGCTATAAGCCGAAAAGATCAGGCTGTAAATGCCTTTACGGATATGGCGGGTAAATTGGCAACCCTTGAGGATGATTACTGGCTACTGGACGGTTCCTTTGTATTGCCGCCTGAGACAACCGAGTCAAGCTATGAAGCGGGCTGGTGGAGCGCGGCACTAAGCGGCGGGGGCGGCACGTTTGCAGTAGCGCAGGCCGTAACGCTGACATTCACGAAAGACCATACCGTTATTGGGTTTAGCATTTACTTCGACGAGCTAACAAATGAATATGCGACAGACTTTACAATCGTTGCTTATGACAGCTTAAACAATGTCCTCCACACAGAGACAGTGACAGGAAACGCTTCCACAAAATATACAGTGGAGCATACGGTCGAGGATTTTAGAAAGGTCATTGTCACGATCACAAAATGGAAAGCGGCCAACAGGCGCGCAAGGATCACAGAAATCTCCTTGGGCGTTATTTATGAGTACGACGGCGACACGCTGATTAAGGTCGATGTACTGGAAGAACTCGACCCGATCAACAATGAATCCACAGCAAACGAGTCTAAATTTACTATTGAAAATGCAGACAAACGATTTGACATACTCAATCCTACAGGCGTATATCCTGCCCTCCAAAAGCTTCAGAAGGTTGTACCTTATCTTGGAGTAGTCAAGGCAGACACCAACACAGAATACGCTAACATGGGCGTTTTTTATCTTGACGAATGGCAGAGCGACGAAGGCACGCTGACGGCCACATTCACAGCACATGACCTGCTAGGGGTAATCAGTCAAGATAACTACGCGGGCGACACATACGCCGCCGAGACGCTCTATGACATAGCGGTGGAGGTGCTTGGTCTGGCAGGAGTAAGCTCAGTTAATTATGAGGTTGACACAGCCCTGCAAGCCATAACAACATCCGGCACACTCGACAAAACGACCTACCGTGAGGCCTTACAAAAGATTGCGATTGCAGGATGTGCAGTCCTATATTGTGACAGGTCCGGAAAGATTATCCTTGAGCAGATTAGTACGACCGCACTATCCGAAACAATCGACTTTGATAATATGTATGCCGCGCCACTGATTAAGCTTGACGCCTTAGTCAATACCATTTATATCAAGTCCGGAGCCAATACCTATACCTATACAGACCCCACAAAGCCCGCAGATGAGCAAGTTTTATCAGTGGAGATCGACAACGCCCTGATCGACAGTCAACCAAAGGCGGATGCTGTCGGGGCGTGGATACTCGTAGAACTGAAAAAGCGGTATTTGTACGAGTGCAACTGGCGCACAGACCCAAGCCTTGCGGTTGGCGATATCGTGACAATTGAGGATGATTTTTCAGCAGATAAAACAGCACGACTGACGAAGAATGAGTTTAGTTTTGCCGGGTACCTCACGGGTAAGACGAGCGCGAGGGGGGATGGCACCTAATGGCATGGATAGCTGCAAAAACAGATTGGGATGCAACTGATTACTATAATTATGGCGATGTAAACAGGGTTGAAAGCAACACGGACTATTTAGACGACTACATCACGACGAACATTGGAGCGATACCCGCCACAACTGGGATTAAGATGGATTGGGACAATATGGGTATCCCTGACAAGGACGATTTTAACAAGCTCGAGGGGAATGTTCAGGCGTTAAGGAATTGCTTCGCCGGTGATCCTACGGGCTGGGTCGCGCCTAAAATAACGTGGGTAAGTCTAGATAAGTTTGATTATAGCGACGCAAACAGGCTGGAAACAGATTTAAGCCTGTTAAAAACCATGTCTGAAAATGTGGTCGCGGCATATCTATTTTGCGGTAATTTTATCTGCGGGGAAGGGACTGAGTTTTAAATGGCTTATACGCCGGAAACATGGTTAGACCGGAATGTTGAACACCCAACATACTACACGCTTACCGAAATCGGCGGCGGGGTTTATGCTCTTGTACCAGCACCTGGGACAGTAACTGAGGCAGGGACAATAGTAACGGCTGCGCGCATGAACAATATTGAGTCAGGAATAATAAAATCAATCAAAACGGGAACTATTTCTGGCGGTGGCACAATACCCCAAACGGCAGGGTATACGAACTATGTCTATTTCGTGAGCCCAAATGCAATGACGTATGGAGACAATGTAAGTGGTGGCTATGCAACGCACCCAATAGTATGTTCCGTTGATCAGAGTACGAGAGTTGTAACTTGTTACTCAGAAGGCTTGGACTATAGTACACCCCACACTTACACCGGAACTGCAAATTACATTGAAATAGCATGGTAGGAGGATGATAATTTGAGACAATATGTATTCGTTGATCCAAACAATTCAATCAAGGGTGTTTGTACCGCAGACCGCGAATTAACAGCCGATGAAGTGTACCCGAATATGGGTTATGTAGCCGTTGAAGTGGAAAGCCAACATGTAATTAATAATTTTTTAAATTACGAATTTGATGGGGATGTGGTAAGGAAGAAGGTACTTATTGACATACCTCCAGCACCAACTGAAACAGAAATCCTCAAACAAAGGATTACCGCACTCGAGGAGCAAATTACAGGTATTAAGTCAAATTTAAAAACTATATCCACAAAAGTAAACGCCTAAAGGGCGTTATTTTTATGCGAGGAGTGATTATCTTGGCCCTTACACTTATAACCAAGACCCAGCGTTATGCTTGTCTGTCCATGGATGTAAAAACTACCACCGGTGTGGACACTGGCTCGTTGTGCAAGGAAACGGACACGGGGAATGAGTTTATCTTTAACGGTGCTACATGGGTGGCGTACAGTCAGACCGCGACAATAGTTGGCGGTGCCCTACCAGCAGGAGCAGCTACACAAACGACACTTGCGGCACTATTAGCCAAGGTCATCGCAGCCCCAGCCACAGAAGCAAAACAGGACGCGCTTGTAACCTTAATAGGAACATTGGCAGATGCAGCAGTGATAGATCCTACGGCGGCTGGATCAGTAATCGCCGAGCTGAAGGGCATAGTCAAGCAGATGCAGGGAACCGGCACAGCGGGCACATCCATGCCGGTCACTGTAAATGGGAGTTTAGCGAATATTACAGGAGCGATTCAGAATGTAACTACAGCAGGAACTAGGGTGCAATTACCAAATGTTCCATGTCGCGTAGTCACCGTAACAGCTAAAAGGGCTAATACTGGATATATCTATATTGGGGGTTCAAATGTATCCTCTGCTGTTTATGGTGACGATTTAGCCTCAAAGGAGAGTTTTACCCTTGAAGTTGCTAATGTTAATCAGATTTATATTGATGCCTCAGTAAGTGGGGAGGGGATTTCTTATGTCGCGCTCTAATAGAGACTCAAGCGGTGGCACTAGACAAAGTATTACATTAATAACGTCAAAAATAGATACAGGGTATAACAATATTGACCCAATGAACTGTAAGTTTATTCATAAACTTGGTTATTATCTTAATAGTGCTAGTTGGTACGACAATAAATATTGGAGTGCCGCAGGAACAATGTCTAATGGAGGTAGCCCTTATCATGCATATCCTGCTTTGACATTAAGAGCTGGAACATACATTATTGGTATTCCTGCTGGTGGGGCAGTCTATCCGACTGTATTTTCATGGGTAAAATATGCTAATGGAACAACTGGGTTTTTATCGGAAGTTCTCAGCGGAAGCACCATCACATTAACGGTAGAAACTACACTATATATCACAGGGAAATGGGCTGTTAGCAATAATTATGATGCAAGTGACTACTGGATAGTCACTGGATCGAGTGCTACTTTACCGGGGGCCTACGTAGGTAGATTTACCATGCCTGAATTGATTAGTACTCCGATTGTGGTTGATGCTAATGGAAATGGGGATTATTACCGTATACAAGACGCTATTGATAATTGTAATGATTCTGCGACAAACCCAGTTGATATATTAATTAAGCGTGGTACTTATGATTCATTTTCTATGAGGGTTGGCGGGGCAAGAAAGAGGTATATTAGTCTGAAGGGCGAATCAAACCAGCTTGTCACAGTTGTATCTTATACTGGTAACTACTCAACTCCTGCCGCGGAGATATGGACAGATGGCATGGTGTCGGATATTAGATTTTTAATGAACGCGACAGCAGGCACATATGTTCCAGGTGGCCCTAATCCGTATGCCTATGCTGTCCATGACGACTTTGGAGCATCAAAGGTTATTTATCGCAATTGTATTTTTGATTCTAATTCTGGCCCTGGAATGGGGTTCGGGCTAGATACAGACAAGGATATGAGTTTTGAAAACTGCCAATTTTATCAGCGCGGGGATGGAACCTACGGTAGTAAGAATATTGGTGCTTTGTTTGGGCATACAAGCAGTTCCGAATCAGCTACAAATCAAAAGTTAGAAATAGCTAACTGTATCGCGGTAAATATGGCAAGTGATGGTACAAACGGTGGTATTTTTGTGTCAGAATTAGTGGAAGATACAGATTGTGAAATACTCGTCAGCAACACAGCATCTTTTAAAGGCACAGCTGCAAGTGCTAATATACCAGCAGATTTATTAAGTCCGTATTGTCATGGCAACACATTAGCCTAATACTATTAATAAAAAATAACCTTCGCTAAAGACAGATTTCCAACATGGGAAAGGCACCCGGGGGAGGGTGCCTTAACTTAGCTAACCAAAAACTTATCGAACATTCTGGCCATCGCCACGCTGTTGATGTGCGTATATTTTCTCGTTGTATCCGTCGATTCGTGACCCAGCAGTCGAGCGATAAAATCAATATCTGCGCCCTGCTCGTACAGGCCCGAAGCGAACGCGTGCCGGAGCATATGCGGCGTGACCTTGTTAGTGATCCCAGCCTGCTTTGCATGGGCCTTGAGCTGCGCTTCGATGCTCCGGATCCGCAGGCGCTCCCCATAGCGGTTTATAAACAAAGCTGGGTTATTATCGGTCCTCTCGCTCAGGTAGCTGGTCAGGCAGAACTTCGCGATGTGCCCGAAAAACACAAGCCTTTCTTTGTTGCCCTTGCCCACGACTCGGATTTGCCTGTTTGCCATGTTTAAGTCATTTCTATTCAGGCGCGACAGCTCGCCAACTCTCATCCCACTGGACACCAACAGCTCTATTATGGCTTGATTGCGAGGTGACTTAGGATACCAGCGCAGTAGCTCGACATCCTCCTTGTTTAGGTTACGTGGGAGCGAGGCCGGATCCTTCGGCGTTCTGATCTTCTTAGTTGGATTACGTTCGATATACTCTTCCTGCACTAACCAAGTGTAAAATGCCTTGGCGGTTGATATTTTACGATTAGTAGTTCTCTGCGCGAGGTGCGCGAATTGGATTAAGTAGTTTCTCAGGTCATTAGTTGTGGCCTCGATGGTGGGCTTGTCCAAGTATCTGGCTAGCGTTTTTAGTTCACGTTCATACTGGTCGATGGTCCCAACAGCAAGGCCGTCCAGCTTGCGGGCGGTCAAAAACTCTTCTATATATCTCATTCTCTTTTCGCTCCTCTTGTTTTTACCGGAGCGACGCCTTACAATGGGCATAGAGACGCCGTTCCGGTGTTTCTGCCTATAAGCACTCGTTCTTAGCTGTGGCGGCGGAGGCGGGTGCTTTGTGCTGTGTCTGATCGATGTATTTAGCTATCGTCTCATTTAGCCATCTCGCGGATTGCTCGAAAGCTTCAGTCCGGCCTTTTGACCAGTCGTCGTGGTGCGGCAGATTAGCCGTCCAGAGCATTGCCCTAATGTTGCCTTCAATGTCGTAGGCTAATTTTACGAGTTGGGCTTTTGTTAGGTTCTCGAATTTCATCTTTACACCTCCCTTCGGTGCCGGTATTGGCCCCGGCTGGCTGTGGGATTATTCGGACTTGCTTACTATTTTTAAAAATTCAGCGAACTCCTCCTCGCTCATATTATTTGGCGCAAAATGATCCACAACTTCACTAAATGGGCGAAGGTGATTACTTAAGACATCCATGGCCTCTTCCTTGGCTTTTTCGATGCAATACTCAATGTAATTCTCGCTGGTCATATTGTAGTGGGTTGGGCAATCAACGACTGATGAAAACCTACAATATAGCCCGTTTGGTTGACGTGATATGAATGCACCCAATTAATTTTCCTCCTCATCGTTTAATGTTTCTCCTTTTCCTTTTCGTCGAGGTACCTTTCTATCGCCTCGGCAACGACTTGAGCGATTGGACGCTTTTCTTTTTCTACTTGAGTATCGAGCCGGACCCGGAGGTCATGCTCGATGCGCGTATTAAGCCCTACTTGCATGTCTTATCTCCTTTCGTGCGCTGGGTATCTCACGGACGGCCTTTAACCGTCCGTCTAATCATCATTATTTTTACCTTCGACATTGCGGTGCGGAATATTTTCCAGGGTAGGGAAATCTCTTTTTATCTCCTGCTCTTCGCCACACTTACATCGTTCTGTTTTCCCATCTTCAGCTTTTATCCAGTAATGCACGTGCTTTTCTTTTTTTGATTGGGGATTTTCTCCGAAATATACCATTTTGCCGTTCCTCCTTCCATTCCTTAACCTTGAGTTAAGTATACCATATACGCACGCACGCGTCAAGGCTTATTCTGGATAAATCAAATATTTTCACTTTATTTTCACCGCTAACCAGCGGTATTTTTTGTGCCCCAAATCTAAACCCGAAATCCGCAGGAGGTGACGGTGAGTAGGGTGTCTGGGGGTTCCGCTATTACGAAAGGAGGGGGACCATTGGATTATGTTCGTTGTTTTTCAGTGGCAATGGGTGCCACCTTAGCCTGGTTAGTGGGGGGATTTGACTATCTATTTCAGGCGTTAGTGATCTTCACTGTGATCGACTATGCATCCGGGGTGGCTGCCGCATGGATCCGAGGGGAGCTTAGCAGCGCCAAGGGGCTCCAAGGCATTGCGAAAAAAACGTTTATTATAGCCTTGGTCGTTGTGGCTGACAAAATTGATTTAATGCTCGGGGGCTCAGATTTTTGGAGAAATGCCGTCCTTTGGGGCCTCATAGTAAATGAAACCTTCAGCATTTTTGAAAACGGTGGCCGCATGGGGGTGAAGATTCCAAAGGTGTTTTATCGAGCATTAGCAGTATTGCAGGATAAAAATCCAATGGGGAAGGGGGAAGGGAAATGAAAGCGGTCATAAACTACGGGCACGGACAAAAAGACAGTGGCAATGACCCGGGAGCGATCGGGCCAACAGGATACCAAGAAGCTACAGAAAATCGCGAAGTTGGCGAGAAGGCAGTCAGGAAACTCCGGGCCAACGGCTGGGAAATACTCGCCATTCAGGACGGAGATTTAGAGGACATTACAGATCAGGCGAACAGTTTTAAGCCGGATGCCTTTTTATCTATTCATGCCGATTCCTTCGCCAGTCCAGATGCCCATGGAGCTTCAACCTTTGCGTTAGCTCCCGGCGGCCTCGGTGAAAAGATTGCTCGTGAGATCCAAAGGGAACTAGTTTCGGCGACTGGCCTAGTAGATAGAGGAGTCAAGTTTGCCAACTATCATGTACTGAGAGAGACAATCGGCTATCCGGCAGTGCTGACAGAGATTGGGTTTATCTCTAACCCAGCAGAAGAGGCACTTATGAAGCAGGATGCATGGGATGAGTTGGTGGCCTCAGCGATCTGCAGAGGATTCAGTCGGGCCGTTGGGGTTGCTTATTCGGAGAATGGGGGAGGAAACGACGTGCTAAGCGTTGCAGTGTTGTTGTATTCGAAGGACGATTTCTGGTCCGGTTATGACGTAGCGTATAAGAATAATAACTGCGGTATTTTTGTGCGTAATCCTGATAAAACGGTGCCAGGAGACGCTTGGAATGCTCGACAATTAATTGTTGTGGGCGGGCCGCCTACGGGTCATCCGGGGGAAATTCTATTAAGTGGTAAGGATAAGTATGCCACTGCAGCCGAGGTTAAGAAATATTTGGGGTAAGCCATTGTCAACTCCACGCTGCAAAGATTAGTTTACAATCAAATTGGCAAGCGCTTGCCAATTTAACTATTTGGAAGGAGAAAAACAGATGGATACAATTTCATTACCGCAAACTTTATTTACACTCACAGATCTCACAACCTTAGGCGGCCTAGTAGTGGCCGTTTATGTTATTGTCAGCTTCTTCAAGGATGGCCTTAAAACTAAGCTTGGTGATTGGATTGTGCGGCCTTTTTCAGTTGTCGTAGCATTGTCCATCATGCTTTGGATGATTTTTGTCCAAGGGATCGTCACGCCAGAAGCAATCGGCTTGGCAATCATAAACGCCTTCCTGGTTGCCTTGATTGCCGGTGCAGCTCATGATTATATTGTTTCGCCGGTAAAAGAAAAAGCTGCCCAGAAACAAATTGCTGCAGAGCAGGCCCAGTTGGATATAGCAGGAATTGGACAGGCTCAGGTGCCGGATGTTAGTCCTCGTATTATTACGGCTACTGGCAACAAATCTTCTGAAAGTAATACAGATACGCAAACAACAACTAATTAGGCCGTACCAGCCACCATAGCGAAAGCCTCTCTCCTTAATTGGAGGGAGGCTTTTTTTGCGTTTATAAACTTATTCAGGTCGGGGCCCAAATACCCGCCCCATTCCTTGCCGTGTTAAGATCCAATACTTACCCGTTTGCCGCGCCTCAGTCGGGAGAAATTTGCCTTCCCTGCAGTATCGCTTCACTTTGTCTTCCGAAAAGCCCCACATCTTAGCCGCCTCTGGGCAGGAGAGGACGTCAGAGAAGAGGATTTTGCTTTCCTTTATCATAGCTCGTTTTCCTCCATAAATTTCGCTTTTGCCAGTTCAAAATCGGCATCTTTCTTACTCTGCGCCATAGGTGCGGCCTTAATTAGTATGTTGGCCACGTCATTTTGTAGGTACCACCTGATCTCCTTTGAGTGGGAATACTTCAAGTTATCTCCGAAAAAATGAATCCGTACAGTTTTCTGCGCCGTGAGCGATGCGGCACATTTTATATGATCTTCGCGGATAAGATTAAAAAATACCTCCATCTTGCACGGATCACCAGGGTAGTCGTGAATTGTGATCGGCATTCGGACAAGAGGGAAACCGTTTATCTCGCGCAACTCTACGCTAATCTCGATTTTAGCGGTTTTCATTTCGCGTGATTTTATCTCTTTAGTGGAGAGATGGATCAGGAGATCGGTCTGCCAGTTTGCGCCGTCTAACGAGGCAAAGGAGAAAAGACAGCCATAGCCGATTTTGCGGAAGGCTTGGATTTCGATGTAGTTTAGCTCGATCATTATTAAGGGCCCCTTTCTATACCCACGAGCGCGAGTATTTACGATCTTTAAATAGCGCAGCCAACCCGGTTATTTGCTTCAGTCTTAATACTTCATCAGCATCCATTCCAAGATGCTTAGCAATCCAACCGTCAGACTTTCCCATTTCTACTAGTTCGGCTACAATATTACTCATTAGGTCGATGTTGTGGGACCCCCTAGCGCGGTTGTGCCGGATAGTTGAGGCCATGCGGTCGGCCATGGGCATATGTTCGTCTCCGATCACGGTTATAGGCAAATAACCCTTAATCCTCAGTTTTACTCTTGAACTCTCTTTCCCAACTCGATTCCTATGGAAACCATCGGCCACGGTGTGTTCCCTATCATCTAACTTCTCTTTCACTACGACAATTGGCTGAGTAAAGCCATCTGTCGCAATACTTATTTCGAGTAATTTCATTTCCGGGGGAGCGACGCTATTTGGGTTATAATTATTCGCCTGGACAGTATCGCCTGGTACCCAAAGGACACAATCAACCGGTTCATTTTTGAAGGGACTGACCTCGTGAAGCCTTGACCTGATTTCGTTTAAAACAGTTATTCTTTCGGCTTCTGGCATCTGCGCAAGGGAATGAACGATATTATCAATATAATCCCTGATCTGATTATTCATTAACTCCGTACCCCTTTACATATTCCGTGAAGCTGCCCTTTTGTTGCTTAGTGGTAAATCCTTCCTTTATGAGCATCTCTTTCAGATTCTTATTTTTAGTAGTCAGGGTAACGTTACTATTGATATTCCTTGTTGCATTGGCAAGTAGATTACGAAATACTCCTCGTTGTCGATAACTTTCAAGCACATAGCAGCTCCCGATCTGATAACGAGATCCCGTCTTTTCCCATAGATAACAAAATCCAATAATCAGCTCAGCATCCTTAGCAATTAGCCACATTTTGCCGTCATCGTCATAGATTCGGTAGCCTATTTCACGCTCAATATCACGCCGAGCTAGGAATGGGCCAAGTAGTACATAGAAATCTTTATCCTGATTGGTCCGCCGTATAATTTTCAAATCAACCCCTCCTTATAGGTTTCGGTATTTCTCGATAAGTTGACGTTGGCGCTCTGCTTGATGTTTAGTCTGAGCAAACGACAAACCCTTACATAGGTGATCATTCTTCAAGATACACATAGCCATCCTTCGCCAAGTCGGAGCGAACTTTTTACTTTCGATATTACCCTCAACGCTGTCCTCAATCTTTTTGTACTTGACGATCTTCTTATTCTTTTTACCTCGATTCGTAATATCCTCTGTAATTACAGCTGATGCGGGTAATTGATCGAGATAGTCATCAGGTAATCCGCAACCGTTTTTGTGCCAATATCTCATAAACCTGATAAAACGGCTAGTGTAGTTTTCCCTGGTCTCTGGTGGAAGCGAAGATAGCAAGAGCTTAGTATAGCTTTTCCAAGTGTGCCCTTCCGGTAGATCGATCTTTCGGTATCCGATCGCCTTGGTGCCACAATAAATATTCCCGAAGTTTGCACCCGAAACACGATTAACAACTTTTGCCCACGTTTCAGGTTCAATGACGCGGAACATGTCGAGGCTGATTCTCTGGTCATCTCCATAGGGTTGGCAGATCCGCATGTCATGGATACCAATTCCAGCTTTGTAAAATAGATCATAGAGCTTGTTGTAATGCCATCCGTTTTTGCCATTTGCGGCCCAGATATCCTCTGTGGTCCAATCATATATTGGGTAAGCATTATAAACATTATCGGACATTTTAGTGGTCCAGCCCTTGCCCTTGTAAGATTCTTTACTATCGCTCACTATGGTCCTGTACCGATTAAGGCTTTCGTTAGACCTAATCCCCACTAGACACGCCGTCTTTTTGCCCTCAGAAAACCACTTGCTAAATTCGGGAACAAATTCTTCAAATTCCATGCGGTAGCGGTAGAATGGGAAATAATCCTGATCAGTGATGGCGGGGAAGTCAGGAAATGGCCTAATCCATTTATCTTCAAGACCTGGCTCCCAGCAGCACCAGAACGGCTGATAAACCGAAACTGCGTTACGTAAGTTTAATGGTAGACATACCCAATAGGGAATAATGAGATCAGAATTTTCCCCGTACATAGTTTGCGCGTGTTGGATAGTCTCTTGATACTGACCCTCTAAATCGATGAGTAGGACGCCAATCTTTTTAGTGATTCCGTTTTTACGCATGTAATCTAGTACGAGATTCAGGACAACGCCGCTGTCCTTGCCGGCAGAGAACGAAATACAGATTTTCTCAAATTCATCGAAAACGAGTTTTATTCGTTCATTAGCAGCGTCATAGACGTTTTGCTTGAGATATGTTTTGCCGCTCATAGGTTTTTTATCAACTCCCTAAGTCTGTTTTTATCCCCCTGAGTTTTTTCGACTTCCTCGCGAAATGATGTTGCCGCGTCCTCCTTGGTAGCTAAGGCTTTCGATATCCGATCGTCGATACTGCACGAGCAGTGGATGTCGATGTAGGTTACGTCATGCTCTTGTCCAATACGATGATCGCGGTCTTCGGCCTGTAAGCGTTCGCTGTACTTAAATCCGTTGTTGTAAAATATCACAAAGTGGGACTCGTTGAGGGTTAAGCCATGGCCGCCACAACTTGGAGTTGAGACAAAGAAACGAGCTTGCTCACGGAAAAGTGCTACTTGCCTTGGTCTATCTCTCTCCTTAATTTCCCCATGAAATTGCGCGACAGAATCCGCGCCATATTTATCTGTTAGTTCTCTGACTATACCTTGTATATCATATTGAAATTTTGCCCAAACAATAATTTTCTTGTCATTAGGAATATCCGCTACCACATCCATAAAAGTTTCTATCCGATGGTGCCGAAACTCGAATAGCTTGAATCCTTTTCTTGTACGATAATTCCAGAATCCACAAACAATCTCTTGTAATGCCGTAAACATACGAAAAATGGATGTCGAATTGAAGTCATCGCGTTCCAACTCTTCGAGGAATTGTTCTTTGGCAAGATGGTACTCATGCGCCTGCTCGTCTGTCATGTGAAAATAGCGCGTCTCGTAGAGCTTCTTGGGTAGATCTAGGCATTCTTCCTTGGTGATCTGATAGACGTAGGGCTTAGTTTTGGCGGCTAGGTACTTGGTATTATGGCTGCGCACGATTCGACCGGGGAACTTCTCTGAGTATTCAAGGTGATTGGCGGCGAAGGAATAGAATGAGTTATATCCAAGGATCTTTGGCGACAAAAACCTCATTTGCGCGTACAGGTCCACAACACCTTGAGAGAGTGGAGTGCCCGTTAAGATTAAGCGATACCTTGAACGCGCACTCATGGCCGTGATGCGTGTCGTACGTTTTGAGTCGTGACCTTTGATATAACTTGATTCGTCAAGGATGACAAACGTTTTGGCCGCGATGAGCTTGTTTGTAGCAAGGACCATGCGCGTGCTGCTGCTCATCGATTCGATGCCGATGATATACCAGAGGGCGCGAGGAATGTTGCGTTCGCTGGTTTTATCTCCGAAAACGTATATGTCGGAGTCTTCACAGTCGGTGTGCTTCAAGATTTCCCGACGGACTGTTTCCTTGAGCGAAACAGGGCAGAAATAAACTACCTTGTCAATCTTAGATAGGCGCCGGTAAACAAGCTCGAATGTGGTCCTTGTCTTGCCGGTTCCCATCGACATAAAAAGCGCGAAAATAGTAGACCTGATTGATTTTTCAACAGCAGGGAATTGATGGGGCATAAGCTCAGTCTTCAGGTTCATTGTTACGCACCATATTCATATTCGTAATATTCATCGGGAACATCTAATCCAAAATCCGAATCATAAGGAGCATCAACGACTATAAAGTCACCGCTAATTTTATAGCCCTTTTCAAGTACGTACTTGACCGGTACCGGGACCTCGTAGCCATTAGGGTCACCTTTTGTGGCATCATCCCAATGTTGAGTTAATACGCAGAGGATTGAATGTCCAGCATCCAGTAAGTAAACGTGATGGGCAATAATATCTGCAGGGATACCTCCGGGGTAACTAATGGCCTTGACCATATGCTTAATGTCTTCTAGCGACTTTCTCATTCAGCCCAACTCCTCATCTCTAAATTCATCCGCAATATCCACCGCCGTGGGTATTTCCAGCACTGACGGTGTGCTCGTAACGTTGGCACGATCCTTTTTCTTCGGCTCTGCAACGCTGGTAATAATAGAATTATCCCTGATTTCCTTGGCATTAGCCACAACCCCCCTAGCTCCGTCCGATATTTCGAACTTATACATCTCTGCAAAGTCGAGGACCTCGGCAAAGTGCTCGGGCGATACTACCACGTTCGGCTTATCATACTTCGCGCCTGTGATCGCTTTAGCGCGGCGATAGAGATCTTCGTCACGCGACCACGAGATCATCAACCAACCTTCGTATTTTCCTTCTGATCGCGCCATGATCCAGCGTGTGCATTCGGGCTTGTAGTTGGCGTTGATTGCCTTCTCGCGTAGCTCGGCATCAAATATCCGGATAGGGAACCCATTGTGCAGGAGCCTATTCCCAGCCTCAGCGGCGCGGTCTTCTATGGTACCGTTCTTAAAATTAATCCTGCGCTTCCATGCATAATCGGACCATACCATTTTTAGCTCCGACTTAACAAGTTCGCGGAAGTCATCCCTGCGTTCAGGGAATCTGATTTCGAGTATGTCCTCGAGAATACGGATTTCGGCAACTGTTTCGGTTACGGGAGACTCAGGTCTGACAGTGGATTCGGCCAGTGTGTCGGTGGCGACTTCGTTTGTGGGGGCAGCTGCTGCATTGACGCGCAGTGATTCGTATTCCTTTCGAAGCAACGTCTCAAGATCAAATTCACCCTTAATATAACGGCGATCAATCCACCAATGCGCGGTTGCTTTGTTCTTAATCGCTTGATAGGCTTCTTGGATCGCAAGCTCATCGCGGCCCTTGTTGCCGCGGGTTTCATATATAACTTCGTCGAGGTCGGACATGATGCGTTGGCGTATCGTCTCGGCCCAGGGGATCTGCTTCTCTGTTCCCGTGAGAACAGGGAGGTTGTTGTCTCGTGCGGCTTCAGCGGCTTCCCTGTTCGCTTCCTCGCGGCGACGCTTTAAATCTTCCTGATAGCACTCTGAGCAGAGCTTGTTTGTCTCGACGTGCTCCAGCCGCCATTCGCGGTTTTTGCCAATAAGGGCCACGGTTTCTTCGTGGCCGCAGGAGCGGGTGACTGTGTATTTAGCCATGTGGTTTCCTCCTTTCACAACCCTTGAGCGGCTCCCTCCGAAGAGGGAGGAACGGGCCTGCTCCGTTCTGGCCTAGCGGGTACCATCAATTAATACAGACAAACATTCACCTGCGCCACCTGTGATGGTCAATACCTCTTCATTTTGGTGGCTTATAAAGTTTTCGTCATTAAGCGCTAATTTCGCTTCACCGATATATATTTGTTCAGAAAATCCATCATTGAGAAGTTTATTAACGATAATTACGTCATCCCCTCCAAAGTTTTCGACCAATCCTTTAGTATAGTTAATTAATTTTGCCATTTCGCATTTCTCCTCCTTATTTATTGCCGGGTATCATGGCTCCCGGCTGGCCTACCTTTCTACCAAGTGTGATTCCATGTACGAGCCGTACTTCCATCCGGCATTGCGTATTCGAAATTCATATCAAAATTGCATTCTTCTTCAGGATCGTGGCAATCGCTTTCCCAGCTTCTGATCAATACTTTTTTACCTGTTTCTCTGGCCTGATCAAATTTGGATTGACGTTCAGCTTCTTTTGCTGCTTTCTTGGCTTCGGCTGCTTCCTTGGCTGGCCTCATATGCTCGACCGCTGTCTGGTAGGTGAATTCTTTTCCAAGAGCTTTGATTACCTTTTCTGATACGTGTGTTCCCCAGCCGCTTACGTACTTGGCTGCTCCTATTTCTTCGAGTAGTTTGGCCGCCTGACCGTATACTTCGTAACCCATGAGGTATTCGCCATCGTGCCAACTGGGACTAATAAGGATGGTCCCGTTTTTCAGTCCTTCGAGTTCGGTTTCAAGTTTTGCTTTTTCGGTGGCTTCGCGAGCTTGTTTTACTGCTTCACGCTTTTTCAGCTCGGCTATAATCTCGTTCTTGCTGGCTTTCAATTGCTCCATTTGGGCTTTGCTCGGCTTCCCTGAAATTCGGATTACTTGCTGGCCGTCTTTTTCCGCTAACTCGCACCAGAACTTTCTAATCATTTCATCTACCGTCATCCTTGCAGTTGCCTTTGCCATCTTTATTTCCTCGCTTTCCTTGTTTAACTTTATGACTAATTATAGCACGACAACGTGCAAAAAGTCAACACCTTTTTGAGGTATTTTTGCATTATTTTTGCAAAATAATGCAAAATAAATAGCCCCTCGGCGGTGTGCCGGGGGGCTTCGTTGCTATTGAATCAATTGGAATGAATCATCTCTTAGTCCAACTAACTTCTGTATCAAAGCTATTACATCTTTAACGCTGGGCTTAATGCCGGTAGCTCCCTCTTCGGGCTGAAGTATTGAGGCCATGTTTATCACGTTTATTTGGCCCGATTCTGAACCTATCTCTTTTAAACCAGCTAAGTATTGTAATCCAGCTACTGCGTCATTAATATTTGGCAAGGCTCCTGGTCCTTCATTTAAGATCTTACCTCTTTGGAATACCAGATCAGGAATACTCACCACACTAATCTGATTTTGATTAGTATCGATCACGCTAAGATACTTCACCTGTATGCTTGTCAAATCAAGGGCAGACCCCGTTAAGATTATTGGAAGGAAGCATAGTTTAGCGAAACCTGTTACCCCGGTTGTTGAAGCATAAGTGATTACTAGTTTACCCGTTGGGTCAATTGTCTTGGCAAATTGACCTGAACCTGTTTCATTAATGGCATCGGGTATTGTCACTTTAGCCGGATCATAATCTACTTCGATTTGATATTCAGCAATGTTTTGGTTAGCAATTACATTTCCACTTGAATCCTTAATGTTGTCCAGTCCGATAAATATAC
This sequence comes from Desulfosporosinus sp., assembly GCA_049302315.1. GTDB lineage: Bacteria > Bacillota > Desulfitobacteriia > Desulfitobacteriales > Desulfitobacteriaceae > Desulfosporosinus. Next base: position 51,831 of record JBAQLX010000677.1, on the reverse strand, counting down.
CTAAACTGTTACTATCATTCGGATTTCCCCCAATTTGTATCACGGGATTGGCTAATAATTGCACAATTAAATATATAGGTGAGCCAAAGTCGCAATCTGTTTTCATTGCTGTTACCGTATAAGTTTTTCCAGCAATTAACAAGGCACTGATTGTGTAATTTGCTCCATTATCTATCGTTGCTGCTGAGTTGATCTTAACGACGTTGCCTTCATCGTCCCTCAGAACAAAATTCCCCTTTGTTAGGCCGGCAAGCACTGGGCTTATCGACACATTGAATCCAGTAGTTGATTGATCGCTTAAGACCAGCGTTTCGCTTATCGTGTCTACCTTTGTTGTATATTTTGTTGTTGTTCCATCTTGAGCGGTAACTATAATTTTATTGTTACTAAATACGGGATCGTTAAGACTGACCGTATTCCACGTTTGATGATCTTCTCCTTTGGACAGATTCGCTAAAAAGGTTTCCTTAGAAGTCCCAAATGGTATGTTTGTGATCTCTGTTCCACTTATAGTGTAGATAGACGATGTTATGGCTGAGTTGTTGCTAATGGCTTCGAATGTTCTGCTATATTTTGTAGCATAATCTTTTGCGGTAGACGGGTCATATCCTATAATCGTTGTCGTGACTGGAATTGTGTTTGCGCTATCATATATTATTGTTGTTGGTGACCTAAGGGTAATGCTGGTCAATTTGCAACCCATAAATGCGCTATTGCCGATGCTCATTGTACTCTTTGGGATATTTATACCGGTTAAGCCAATACATTGATCAAAGGCATAGTTACCGATATGCGTTAACCCTTCCGGGAGCGTAATACTTGTTAATTGTCTACAAAGAGAAAAGGCATCGTTTCCGATATTTGTTATTGTACCTGGAAGACTAACGCTAGTTATCGTTTTGAAGAAAAAGGCGCTATCGCCGATGCTGGTTACAAGTAGTTTGAATAATATACCTGGGATTGAAACATTACCACCCCCGCCCGTATACTCAGTTATTTCAATTGAATTGTAGGTCCCGTTATCAATTATTATAAAAGTATAATCACCCTCCTGTCCTACTGCCTGCACTTGATTACTATTACAAAACAAGAAAAACATCATAATAAAGCCGATAAAAAAAACACGTGATTTGTTGTTTATTAAGATTCTCAAGCTATCCACCTCTCTTTACTTCATTCAGGTTTTCAACAAATTATGGCTTAATCCTGCCTTGCGACAGGATTAATGGTTTTGCGACAATTACCAAAAGTGGTGTTGGTGGATAATTGAATCATAAGGTTGGTGTACATCAAACCTTCTTGGCTGCATGGCATTGATCATCGCATCCTCGTCCGCTTGTTTCAGTGACTTATTCCATCTTCGTACTTCCTCATTGCGTTCTTTTCGCATTTGGTCGTAAACCGGTTTCATCGCGAGGCCGAGAATCCCATATGTGGCCTTCGAGACTGTCTTTTCCAATTTCCCCATAACTACCTCCTTAATAATCCATAGACATCTTTTTGCACTTGGCCTATCGATGCAACAATAAAATTGAGGTCACTTTTAATAGTAGGCTTTTCTTCGGTCACTATCAGGATAGCAGGGAATATGGCAGTATTGTTTTTTATGACAGACCATTCCTCATTGACCCAATCGGCGTCGTAAACCTTCTGATACTGTTCCGGCTTGTCGAATCGCTTCCCGGGATTGCGCTCCACCTCGATAAACACAACGCGGCGGCCCTTGCGGTCCGGCTCAGCGTAAATAGTGGCCATAGCGTCGGCAACAACCTTGCCACCCAGGATTAAGTAATTCCATTTCCACTCGATAACATGCCAAGACTTTTTCTGGGCAAGCAACGCGCAGTATATTTCGTTTACCAGCAGAACGTGGTCCAGTTGTCGTGGCTTTCGAGCGTAATAGATCGACGGAAGCTGTGGAGCTCGTTTCCATTGCTTGATTCGTTCCTGTTTACATAGCCTGGTCAATGAGTGCTGCGCAATGCGTTTTGACGACTTGCGTTTAGGGATTATGATTTGCTCAATTTGTTGTCTTGTAAAGGCTGTTCCGGACTGGATTAGCTTAACGATATACTCATCCCTGCTTTGTCCATAGGCGACACAGTTTGTGCCTTTTAGTTGATCCTGTAGCTTGTTCACCCTTCGTTCACCCCTTCACTCACTCCTTCGCGATACCCTTCGTGCCCAGTGGTTGTACCAGGCGTAATTTCGCGCGCTGCGAGCGGGTTTCTTCGGTTGGTCGTTCGCATAACTGCCTATTCCTACTCTTTTTTATTATCCCCTCATCTATAGGCTCTTTTGTCGCCTTGATGATCTTGTCTATTAACTCCGCTTGTGCCCTTTGTGGCTTTTGATAGGCCGCCATGATACTCCCTACCATCTCGTCATCAATGTACGGCACTTGAATCAAAACTTCATCCTTAAACTTGAATAACGCCCGGCCCTCAACGTCCTTATCAATCATCATAGAGCTTTCCCATTCATCTTCTCCGAGTAGCACCCGAGCCGATACCGGATTACACCGGAACGCGACGACCGCAGGGATATTGTTTTTCATAGTGCCGGAAACGAGGTTAGCCGTAGGCCGATGACAACTAATGATCATATGCACCCCGGATGCACGACCCTCGCCTGTTACCTTAGACATTTTCTCCCGAGCCTCCCTAAACTCCTTGCCTTCCAGCTTTGTCAATTCGTCAACAAAACATATGATATGCGGCATTCTTTTCGTTGGGTAGAGCTTGTTGAATGACTTAATATCTGAGCATCCTTTGTGTGTTTTGAACATTTCATACCTTTGCCCAATGATTGCGGATAACTCATCCATGGTATTTGCCACAGCTTCAGGTCCTACGATCACCTTATCAACCAGCACAGGATCGTCCCCCAGCATAGAGGTGTCGTTGCCATGCTTGAGATCACACAGCCATAACCTGACCTCATCCCGGGTGTATTTGATGTGCAGGGTTGTGAGGATTAACCGGGCAAGAATGGATTTCCCTGCTCCTGTCCCGCCGCCAATCATGAGGTGAGGGGAGTTATTGGAGGTAAGGTCTAATTGCTCCAATCCTCGCCTTGACCATCCTAACGGTATCCATAACCCTTTGTCTTTGAGATGATTCGCTTCGTCCGTGTACGTGATAAGGTCTTTAAGGTGACCCGAGAGGACGGTCAAGGAGAAGTGAGCTTTTTTGTCATTTTCCAGCAGCTTGAACAGCACTTCAGACTTTAAATCAAATTCAATGTCGTTGATGGACTTAATAAGTTTGTCGTGTTTTAGACCGGTTGGGATGCGGTACTTAAATACTCGATTATGCCCGTTCCAGCCCTTACTGACGAGCTGCGGGTACTCCTTTGATGTATTATCCTTGCCGCGTTCCTTCGTCTCAACACAGACGTCATTCCGCTTCCAGGAGAGCATTATTCGCCCGGGATGTGAGTCACTTTGCCTGCCGATGTGCCGGAGGGCAAGGCGGCCGGCTTTGACTAGTGTGGACGAGAATAGGCCTATGATGTCAGGTTTTACTTCGTTCATTGCTGCCTCCTTCCAGCCTTAATCAGCTCCCGTGCTATGAGCTGCGCTGCGTCCTGAGTTATTGGTGCCAGAGATTGGTTGCCCGAGATCCCGAACCACTGCCTGAGTGCCATTCTAATGATGGTGCTTTTTTCGTTTCGCGGGATAGTAGCGAGCTTTGCTGTGAGCGGTTCATCTGCCCAAAATGTCTCTTTCTTTTCCGTGGTGATCGCCTCCTTTTTGTTTGACGGTGGGGGGAGTGGGTAAGGTATAGGGTGTCGGTGGGGGTAGGGTGGATGATAGACTATATAGCCTTAACACTCTATTTATGCTAAAAAAATAAAAAAATATATCTGACCTATTCAAATAATTTGGGCCAGATATACTCCATGGAGTAGCCAAGTGCTTTTGATATTTTCGCCGCGTTAACTAGGGTTAGCCTCTCCTTTTTACCCAAGACAATTTCGCTAATATCTGGCTGAGCAATTCCTGTGATTTTTTCAAGATCAACCTGTGTGATTCCATGCTTTTTCATAATTTGCTTAATTCTATTAGCCTTTAAGACCATTTCTCCATCACCATGGAAGTCCTTCTACGTAAAAATGGAAAATCCTTCTTGTCCTGATGAGGGAGAAATAGAGCCTTATGGCTATATTTATTATTACTCGACAATGTTTTTACGATTTCGACTAATAGCATGGTATATACTCCAATTTAGGACTTTAGTCCTAAATTTAGCATAATTGCAAAAAAGAAAGAAGAGTGGTTTCATGGACAAGATTACATTGAAGGCAGCGAGGGAAATGGCGGGGTATACGGTGGAGGAGGCGGCGAAATGGTGTGATGTGTCAATAGCACAAATGGAAACATACGAAAATAAACCGGGAGAAATTCCGAAAACCATAGCCTGCAAAATAAAAAGGCTGTATAATATTTTATTAGAATCACTTGAAATAAAATAAGTGGGTCAAAAGAGGGTCAAAACCCATAAAAATAACGGACCTCCGATTAAGAAGATCCGCTGATACCAGTGGTCGGGGCGACGGGATTCGAACCCACGGCCTCTTGGTCCCGAACCAAGAAATCACACTAATTTTATATTTATGATGTCTGTAAAAATCCTTATTTCATCGGTATTTGAGGACTTTTTTTATTTTTAGTGTATACCCTATTTTACTATTCTATCCCAAAATAAGTGGGTCAAAAGAGGGTCAAGAATGTGCAAAAAATTAACTGCTCTTTCTTTTGAACTCAATTAACTTACCCATTGGCATATTTTCCTTCTCTGCTTTTTCTTCTTCTATTCTTTTTATTTCCTTATCCACCTTATCGAATACGTCATCTATTTTGCTCGCCGTTTTAGTCATGGTCTCTTCAAGGATGTCACCATAAAGATCAAGAGTAGTCGTGCTTTCATCGTGACCTAATATAGCTTGCAATTCCTTCAGGGACATTGCCTCCCTGTTTAAATAGACAAATGTGTGTCTGATGCAGTGAGCACTTGCTTTTATTTCTGCCTTTATAGCAAACCTTCTTAACATGGTATAATAGGAATCTGGCCTAATCATAGTACCGTTCTTGCTTGGAAAAACAAGGGCGGTCTTTTTTAATTTTTCGTTGTGTAGTATCGGGTTAGCTTCTTTTTCCAGCATTAACTTCTGCCCGTCGAGATAACCCAGTGCCTTGTCCGATAAGGGGACATAATGAACTTTTGCGGACTTTGTATCACCAATACCACTACTACTGTTTGATTCATCAATAGTTATGCGCTTATTTTCGGTATCAATGTCAGTCCATTTCAATGCCAGCATTTCACCGCGACGAAGGCCAGTGACCAAAAGAAATCTAATTGACCAAATCCAGCGACTGCGCTCCATGGCTTTATAGAGCTTAATTAAATCCTCGACGGTCAGCACTTTTCTTGTCTTGGCCTGCTTGACCGGAATTTCGATCTTAACCACAGGGGTTGAAGATATAAGTTTATCATCAAGAGCTTTGTTAAAAGCAATATTCATAATGCTTTTAACATGCTTCATGGTCTTTGATGCCCTTTTCTTGTCGTTCATCTTGGCAATCACCGTCTGTATATCAAGCGGTTTTACTCCTGATAGCCTTCTATGTCCAATAATCGGCTTTATATGTTGCTCATATAAGGTCTTGTATTGGTCGTAGGTGGCTTTCTTTTTAAGTTGTTTGACATAAATATCTAGCCATTTCTCGAACCAATCGGAAACCGTTAGTTTAGTCGATGTCACCGGCAGATCAGAAACCTTTTTAACTTTAGCCTGCAATTCACCCAATGTTTTGCCATAAAGAACCCTGGGCTTTCCATCCTTCTTTTGTGTCCATTGGATGCGTCCGTCTTTCCGCAACTTGTAGCTTCCTATCCCGTTGGGGTTACGCTGCTTTGCCATAGTACTAATTCCTTTCTAGTACATCATCGTCAGCTAGATAGTCCAATGTTACCTTGAAAAACTTTTTAAGCTTCATTAGGGTTGATAGTTTGATATCGTCCGTTCCGAGCTTATAAAAATTAACGATTGTCATATAGGGTATCCCGGATTGTCTTGACAATTCACTTGGATTATTAATGCCCCTCTCATCCATTAATATATCTAGCTTATCGGTTAACTTCATGGCACAGCAACCTCTTTCTACATATTACTGTAATTTTTATACAGATCATAACATAAATATTTTTACCATGCAACATAAATATTATACCGAAAGCATAAAATATTAGGTTTTTGGCTATTGCATTATTACCATGCATGGTATATTATCAAATTACCACACATGGTAAATTTTTCGTAAAGGAGAGTGATTATATGTTTAGGAATCTTCGAGCAGAATTGGCAAGGCTTGACGATACAAACGGCAAGGTTGTCGCCGAAGCAATTGGGATAACAGCCCAAGCTTTCTACGATAAGATGTCGGGCCGCTCAGAATTCAAGAGAAAGGAAATGGTAAAAATTAGAAATACCTTTTTCAAGGGAATGACACTTGATTATCTTTTTGAGTGTGAAGACGATTTTGAAAAAGCGGGTTAACGAGGAGGTGGACTAATTGGGCAACGTTCTCAAGGAAAGTGGGGTAAGAAATATGGATAAGCGTATCGCTGAGTTAGAAAAAGTCATCGTGTCACAAGCAAAAGAAATAGCTGCACTAAAGGGACAAGCTTCAGGGCAGCCAAGGGAAGTTGCTATTAGGCTTGATGGAGATCATGCCAATGAATTTATTCTGGACTATTTAACCAATCGTGGTATTTTGCGAGAAGCTCTACCGCACAAATAGTGCTCATTACTGTAATCACATCAGCCAATTCACTAGAATTTTCATAAGTCAATGGGAATGAGATTTTCATATTAAGTTTATTAATGGCCTTTTGAGCATTTGTGTAGTGTTCATCCTTAATCGTTCTAATGAATGCATTAAAATCTTTCAAGATATCCGCCTCCTTTCGCGTTGCAATAACCTCGAAATTAATCTTTTCGACAAAGACATGATAATCCCTGTAAAAAGGAAGTGATCTAATGCCCAACCTAGTTCAAGAGATGGGAGGTGAAAACATGACAATGACAAACACCGAAAAGCTCAATTCAATTATCGGTAAATTATTAGACCAGGTTGATACTTCTTTAGACAACAAAGAAGCCCCCAAGTTTGAAACATTGGAAGCCTTAAGGACCCTGGTTAACCTGACAAGCTCAACTTATCAGATTGACGGAAAACGTTTAAAGGATTAGTTTCCGGTTTTCTCAACCAAAGCTTCAATGTGTATAGCTATCCTCCCGATTAAGCAACTATTTGAGTATTTACCATACAGGGCGCACTCTTCGGAGCATTCAACTTTTTCTTTCCCGGAACTCATCAATGGGCAAATCATATTTCAACACCTCCCCTCGGTTGATATCTCTAGTCTGGACAATTAGTATTTCGACGGAAGAGGAAGTAAAACCTGTAATCCAAGGAGGTAAAGGCGTGAGCAATTTAATCCCGGTCGAGTACCAAAACCAAAGAATTCTTACCACAGCTCAGCTGGCTGAATCATATGAAGCAGACGCGCAACTTATCGTAAATAATTTCAACCGCAATAAAGAGCGGTATGCCGAGGGCAAACATTACTTTGTCATCGAAGGAACAGCACTAAAGGGCTTTAGGGCAAAAAATCAAATTGATTTGCCGCCAAATATTAATAAGCTCTACCTCTGGACCGAAAAAGGCGCATGGCTCCATGCTAAATCCCTAAATAATGACAAGGCTTGGGATGCTTACGAAATGTTGGTAGATGAATATTATCGCATTATTGATTCCAGCAATCACAAGTCCCTCGCTGAACCCTCCCTCAAAAAACTCCTAGCCCTAGTCAAAACCAAACGCGAGTTCTTCCTCCTCTCTGGCTTATCAAAACCCCTCGCCTACTCTAAGGCCCTCGCATCCGTCGAAATGGAGTCTGGCGTTGACCTCTCGGAGTTTAAACCCGTGACGATCACTGGTAAAAACGCGCAGCTCGACCTTTCGCCAATCCTCGACGCGATCAGGGCAGTTGTCTCCGGCACAACTGGTGTTTACCGCAACTTCGGCGGCGGTGCGTATGCGCTGAACAGGGACAAGGTTTACGTGGAGCTTGATGCACGTGGATTAAGTCGGAAGAACTCGTTGGCGGCCCTATGGAGTGCAGGATTTTTGGAGCGCGGAGGAGTGCATTTCACGAGACATTTCAGGGTGCCCCGTGGACGAACGGTACGAGCGGTATTTGTGAGGGTTGATGGGTTTAGTGATCGGGAAGTGGAGACGGTACAAGGGGAGTATTTGAATTAGTGTGCCGGTGATCGTGAAAAAAGTGAGCTAACAAAAGGAGGTTAGGGGGTATGAAAAGTCCTTTAGCACTAAAAATTAAGCAACTCCGGGCAGAAAAGAAAAAAACTCAAGAAGAACTCGGGAAAATCATTGGGGTCACCACTTCGATGATTGGCATGTACGAAATGGGAGTCCGGAGGCCCAGTTATGAGGTCTTGATTAAATTAGCAGATTATTTCGGCGTTACGACTGACTATCTTCTTGACCGAAGCGGATTTTGACCGAGCAGCACCAGCGGAAGTCGGTCAGGGTAATCGCGTAATTTGAAAAAGCGGGTATAAGGAGGTGAACCACATGACCATCGGCACAAGGATTAAAGAACTTCGCGTCAAACGCGGATTAACTCAAGATCAGATAGCGGTAAAACTGGGGATGGACCGCGCAAATTTCTCACACTACGAAAGAGATACAGCGATTCCCCCGAGCGATACATTGGGGAAGATTGCGGACGAGTTGAACACGAGTGCAGATTATCTGCTGGGAAGGGGAGGTGAACCAATGGGTGATCCAATCAAGGGCGACATAAAAGATATAGAACTTCTGTTATTCGTAAGGCGAATAGCAACCCTCGAAGCCAAGAGGGGGGAACTGGTCAATGAAATAACCAAGCTTGGATACCCAAAGGACGAATCCCTCGTTAATGCTTACGCAATGCTTGAAGATGCATTTAAAAATGTCATTACTTCTGAGGCTCAATACCTAGCATCCCTAAAATGATGCACGAAACAACCTACGAGAGAGGGGCGTGAGAACAGAATGCCAGAAATGAAGGCAACAACTAAGAACGGAAAAACAGCAAGAGCCATCATAAATGTCCTTGCTGAAAATGGTCACAGTGTGGCCGAAGCATCAAGCATATTAAGCTATGTCAATCGTGCAATCCAAGTTCTTTCAACGGTTCAGGGGGCCGACAACGAATTATTCTTGAGTTATGAAAGTCACGAAGATTAATTCTTTTTCAGTAAGCTCCAGATATCTGTTAAATCATCATGCTGCATTTCATTAATATCTGAGAGTTTTATGGCAATTATGCAATTATGCACTTCGTTGCGATTAGTCATGACGCTATTAGTCTTGAATACACAGTCACTACGACAAGGCCCATGAATAAAAGGACAAAATTTGTTCTCCAAGATTCTTCACCTCCTTAATAGCTGAATTGATAACCTAAGCAATTATCTTTTCGACACGAGGGAGGAAAACCCTGTAAATATTCAACGAAAGCGAGGTGAGCCCCCATGAACCTAAACACAATTACAGACCTATGCGATGCAGACGCTGCTGCCAAATATGCAGACATTCGCGCAGATCGGGACCTGTATACACTGGATGATTTGCGGTGGTATTACGGGCAAGGGGAAGCGTAGACGTAGGAGGAGGTATTATTGCGAACTAGGGTTATTTTAAACGGGCGATTCGAGGTAACTGATGTCGGCGATGTTTATAAAATCAAGAATGGCGTCAAAACCACGGCAACAATATCTATCCATGTTATACATGGACGCAAATACGGCCAGTTTGCTTATTACGAAAATGGGAAACAAAGACATATTTATGTACACAAGGCAATAGCGGAAGCGTTTATACCTAATCCTAATAATTACCCAATGGTAAGATTCGATGACGGCGATTCATTGAACGTCAACGCCGATAATCTTAAATGGTGTACTCCAAGGCAAAGAGTAGCCATTGACCGCGATGCGGGGAGATTGCACAGCCTTAATAAGGATGGCAAAGAATGTCTTTTTTGCGGTGAAAAAACATGTTCAAAAAGCTCTATCTGTACTAATTGTAGGGAGAGAAATGAAAGAGCAAATAGTCAAAAACTTAAGCGAGCCAATAAACTCAATGGAATAGGCAATATGCTCAAGGGGGTAAACAAAGACCTACTAACACCAAGGCAATTAGAAGTAGTTGAGAAAAGGCTTACAGGGCTTACTTATCAGCAAATTGCTGATGAAACAGGCGTGTCGAGACAAAGTATATGGGAGGCAATTAAGGACTCTCTTATAAAGAGTAATGTAGTCTCGGTGTATGGACGGTAGCGTAAACCACAGTAGAAAGGAGCAAGCCAAATGCCAAACCCACATAACCAAATCAGCCAAGCTGCCAAGAAAGCGGGATTATCTTATTGGGATTATGTAGCGAAGAAATTCCCAGGTACTGTTAAAGAGTTTGTTTGGGGAGAAAAGAAATTGACACGCAAACAGAAGCGAGAGGGCATGGCTATGGTTAATACAGCTATGGCTAACTCAAATCATCCAGCAATGAGAATGCTGTCACGAATGGGCTCAATGTTTGGAAATTCGCATTACTAGGGCGCGCGCTTGCTAGGAAGTTGGCAGAGTAGGGAGGCGATTAATATTTACACATGCCTTAATTGTGGAAATGAATTTGAGGAAGTTGAACTATTTTCCTGCCCTGAGTGCGAATCGACAAAGTTAAAGTATGAGAACGATAAGACCCAAGATTGCTAAAAAGTTGGTTAAGTGAGGGATGCACGATGACCAAAGATAAGCTGGTTTGGTTAGCTGTAATCGGGTTAGACCTTGTTGCACTTATAGGGGTTGTGTGGTGGTTCGCGAGGTGAGGGGGATGAGGCAGAAGGGGAGGCGAAACGTCGTAAAAATAGCAAGGGTTTTTCCAAGAATAACTAAGGCTACCCCAGCAGATGATCTTGTATTCACCGATTGCCCACCAATGTTTATGCCGGAGGTAGACGAAGTCCATATATCGGTTGCTTTTACCTATGATATGAAGCGTGCTGAATGGCTTGAAATGCAATGGAGGGGCGTAGGTGTTCCGGTAAAGATGGGGGGGCCAGCGTTCAATGAGCGCAGTGAAGAGTTTATTCCTGGCAGATACATCAAGGAAGGCTACACTATTTCAAGTCGCGGATGCCCGAATAACTGCTGGTTCTGTATGGTCCCAAAACGCGAAGGCAAATTGAGGGAATATAAGATTAAAGACGGTTGGAATATTCTCGATGATAATTTCCTTGCTTGCTCAGACGATCACATTAAAGAAGTTTTTAGCATGTTAAAGCGGCAAAAAGAAAGACCGGAGTTTACCGGAGGACTTGAGGCGAAGATATTAAAACCTTGGCACGCCGAGAAGTTATATGAAGCTAAAACTAAGCGAATGTATTTTGCCTATGATACGCCAGATGATTACGAACCCTTAGTCTATGCGGGACGATTGCTTAAAGATGTAGGGTTCAAGGTGTCAAGCCATACTGCATGTTGCTATGTGCTGATCGGCTATAAGGGAGACACATTTGACAAGGCCGAGAAAAGGCTTAATGACACAATAAGGGCCGGGTTCATGCCCTATGCAATGCTTTATAAGGATAAGAATGGGAACACGGATGAAACTTGGGCAGGGTACCAGAGGGAATGGCTAAGACCGATGATTGTTGCGTCAAAAATGTCTAAAGTCTTAAAAGGAGGTCAACCCAAATGCTCCGATCAATCCTCGAACGCACAACCGGCCCACTAACCGACGCAGGGTTCTCCGAAGTGCTGGACTTAACAACCACGGACATAATGATAAACCGCGTCGGTCATAAGCGTAGGACAAGCATTCGATATGTGGTCCGGGTGGCAGAGATTTGTCTTGGGGTGATGCGGAGGTGGGAGGTGGCTTGAGAGGTTTGAGAGGGAGGCGAGAGATTATTAACGCTATGAAATCGGTTGGATTACTTAGGAAATACAGCGAATGCCCAAAATGCGGAAGTGATGCACTTGGAAATGGTAAGGGAACGCTTGAAGTCACAGATAACACATTTAGCCGGACCTGCGAATGCGGGTGGAGCATTGAGGTTAACGAAGAAAATAAGTCAATAAATGAATTGATAATTAGGCGGGGTGTCTACAAAAAGGGAACCCGAACTAGAATCTGTCTTGGTCAAGAGGGGTTTTTCGTTTACTACAAAACTCCAAGCAATCTTAATCAAACTAGTGGTATAAGGATCGATCTTTGGAAGAAGTGGGCGAAAGGTGCTACTTATGAAAAAGATGGTAACAAGGAGGCCACCCCCAATGCCAACAACTAAAATAGCTCGCCCGGTTCCGACAAACCAGACGAGCGACACGAGAATTATTTCAAGTCCTATTATACCACAACTCACACTAGAAATGGAACTGTCACAGGAGCCGCCGGAATCATTTGCGATAGATAGGTTCAGCGGTAGCGTCAGGGCGTTTCGGGTTTATCTGAAAGCACAGTTGAAATTGTTAGAAGCTGGGGCGATTGCACCATAGAAGGAGGGAACCTACATGAGCAAACACGATGACCAGCGCGAATACGAATGCGTTGAATTTGGGTGTCCGTACATTTTCAAATGCATCACTTTCCTTGGTAAAAACTGCACTAGGCAGGGCGGAGAGAAAATTCCAACTCATCGGGTGATGCCGCAACCAAAACGAGTGATAAAAAATGGTCCGACAAATGCTCGGGTGGACAGGCCATATCCACGGTCACAGATGATGAGGAAGGGTTATTTTATGGAAGATGGTCATGAGGTTACAGAGGGGCGGGAATGGGATGGATAACAGGATGCCGAGAGAACTGAAATTCCGTGGTAAGCGAGTTGACAATGGGGAATGGGTTTATGGATGGTATATACAACGCTACGACACGATTTTCGGCCAAAAAGACGTTATGAAACATATTATTGATGCGATTGTCCCATCAAGGGTAGGTGCAGTAATAGTTTCGCTTAAGGTTATCCCTGAAACAGTCGGCCAATACACAGGGATGCATGACAAGAACGGCAAGGAAGTGTATGAAAAAGATATTTGCAAAAACGACGGAGGCATGATTGGAGAAGTGGTATTTCACGACTACTCATGGATGTTTAAATGGAGATCAGGTAATTATTATCCACTCGGTCAATGGGTGGAAGTAATCGGTAACATCCACGATAATCCTTCTCTTTTGGAGGTACCACCATGCCAAACCAACTAGCCAAACTTATCCGCCGCCAACTCCTCAAAATAAACTGGCTCCGGCGAGAAGTCGAGGCGTACAAGCAGGAACAACATGATAAGCAGTACCGCGAGGATTGGGCGCGGAAGATGAGTAGTGGCAACACGGTTCGCGAGGGCGATGCACAATGCCGTAAATCCTGTGATGATTGTTTCGATTGCGACTATGAACAAACAGATAATACGGTGCTGGTTGACTATAACGATGGCAGGATGATGGGGCAGAGGGGCGTTGTGCCAATGTACGTTAGGGTTAGGCCGATGGGGTTGGGGAGGGGAGGGGGAAGGGGATAGAGTGTAATGACATTTACGATTAAATGCCCATATTGCAAAGGCAGGCAAGGCATTGAAATCAATCTCCAAGAGTACGGAGAGGGCAGTAAATATTACGACTGTCAACATTGTCTGGAATGCTTCGAGGTCAAGCTCCGAGCGAACGCAGTAAAGATAGAAGGTAAGCATGAGCAAGAAAAGGCAAAGCATCTTTAAATACTCAGAGTTGCAGGAAATGCAATCATGGGAACTCGATAAAAAAATTGAGAAGGCCAAAGAGATAATCCGCGAAACATTCAAACGAGGCAACAAGATTGCCCTTGCCTTTTCCGGCGGCAAAGACTCAACTGCGCTTTGGCATTTAATTCGCGAAACCTGTCCTGATGAAGCATCAAAAATGATTGTGATTTTTGGCAATACGGGTGTTGAGTATCCCGAAAGCCTCAAATTCGCCCGCAACCTCGGCAGGGAATGGGGCGGCGACAATTTCTATGAGACAAAACTCGAACGATTAAAGGTCCCGCGCCTGAAGTATGAAGCCCAGAAGGAGGTTTGGGCACTGATTGAGGCAAGGGGCGATGCTCAAAAGTACCTAAACAAAAAGGGGCGTTTGCTCTCAACGGACAAGCTTAACTTAGCGGTCACGCCCGAAATGTGGGAAGATTTCCGCCGCCGTAAATTGGTTTGGGAAGCGGGAATACCCGTCAGCTTTTGGTTTATCGCGGAGCAATACGGCTTTCCTATCTTGGGTAAAGACGCTACGAAGCTTGACGCGCCGAGAATCAACATTAATGTGTTTTTGAAATATAGCCCGGAGCAATCGAAGGGCAACGACAAATATTACTCTATCCTGCGAAAATTCCCTGACCTGCGAATATCGCACAGTTGCTGCAATTTTATTAAGGAGCAGCCTTCGCAAAAGCTTCAAAAAAAGCTTGGCTGCGCTACCCTCTTTCGCGGTTTGATGGCAAGTGAATCAAGGCGTCGGACATTTACGTTTCTCGACTACGGATTTCTTTACACAACTGCTGATGGCTATCTTTACTCTAACCCGCTGTCAATCTGGTCAGATAATGATGTTTGGGATTATATACACAAATTCAACGTGCCTTATGCACCCCTTTATGACCTGACTGACGAGAACGGCAACAAGCTCTTCGAGCGCAACGGGTGTTATACCTGTGGCACAGGGCTTGCTTACGAGAGAAATAACATCGAAATCCTGCGGAAACATTACCCGCAAAAATGGGCGGCATTGATGAAATACGGTATGGCAAGAGAAATGAAAACGTTTGCCTGCGCTATCAGTGACGACATAAAGCTAAACGCCTTAGAGTGTGACTGGCTACTTGATATGCGGCCCTGTGCATTCGATAGGTTGACACCGAGAAAAAATGTACTCGAAGACCTGCGGTATGGGACGTTGTTATTTTAAGGGAGAAAGGAGCAAGCCAAATGAATAAAACTACAAACAAAAACGAGGACAAGCGCACAGATGCAGACCAACGTAAATACGCACTTGAAGTCTATAGTATAATCCACCAGCTCGGTATTCCTGCCCACTTGAGAGGTTACGAGATGATCAAGACAGCCATGAACGAACTCTATGATGACCCTGATATGATTTACGCCATGACTAGGGAATTGTATCCAGCAGTTGCCGAGATACACAATAGGGAGCCTGAGCAGGCCGAAAGGAATATTAGACACGCAATAGAAGCGAGCAGGGCTGACGACGAGACATGGCGCAAGGTATTGGGTGCGATAAGGCCTATGTGTAATTCGGAATTCCTCGCGACGATGGGCGAAGTAATACGGATAAAGATGGCAGGCGTGGCATGAACACGACAGACCGCAGAGGCTGGTTCGCCGACCTCAAGACCAAAGCCGAAATGAACACCCTTGCCATCGGGATTATCGGGGAAATAATGGGTGACCTAAGTACTACGATACCGCAGAAGGTTCTTGAGATTGCATGTACGCTACGGGATTTAAATCGTGCTTGGGACATAAAAACGACTCCCGCGCCAACGGGAGCCACAAAGGAAAATATACAGACTAAGTGTAGCATGGATAGCTCGATGATTGCACCCTTAGTTGATCGGGTATGGGCTGAGGAAGTTTTGAGGAATGAAAAGGGTGAGTGATGACATAAGGGGGCGTAAACATTGAAAGAATTCAAAATATTACACCTGTTCGCCGGAATTGGCGGAGGTTCCTTGGGCTTCCAGCAGGCTATCGGAGAATGGAAAGGCCTGCAAGGCAAGTTTCGAACGTTAGTGGGTATCGATGTGGACCCGAAAGCCTGTGCTGACTACGAGTATATAACCGGAGGCAAAGCGGTCTGTATGGACCTATTTGAAAGACGTGATTATATTGCATTCCATGGTCAAGAACCTTCTCCTAACTGGAAAGAAGTAACCCCGGATGACATCATGACAGCTGCAGGAGGGGAGTATCCAGACGTAATATTCCTTTCGCCACCATGTTTACCTGGAAGTGAAGAGATTTTAACTATTGACGGTCCGAAAAGAATTGAGGAAATACGAGCAGGTGAATTCGTATTAACGCATCGTGGAAGATATCGACAAGTGCTTAAAGTAGGTACCCATAACTATGAGGGGGATATGGTCGGCATACGTCTAAATGGAACTGTGGATACCCGTAGATTTACAGCGGAACATCCAATTTGGCGACGGAGAGTAATTAGGCCAGTCTCAAACGAAAAAAGGCGAACGCTAAGCGAACCTGAGTTTGTTAAGGCAAACGACATACGAATCGGAGACCGCATTGGGTTTCCTATTGAGCCAGAAATTGAGGGATGTGCTAAGGAATTTGTAAAATCATTTGGAGACCCTCAGTTCGTAACAAAAGAAGGAACCCATAACCGAAGTCACGTGGCTAAAGTTAGTAGAATTATAGATCTTAGTGAATTTACTGAAAGTCAATACCTTTGGTTTCTACTAGGTGCCTATATTGGGGATGGATATCGGCGACACGACCGATATGAGGTTTGTTTCTGTGTTGGAGCAAAAGATGGACCTCTAGCCGATCAAGTTCGGTTATCACTAAAAGAATTGGGGATAAACTCAAACGAAGACAATAGTGGTGGTAAAAGTAATATCAAAATTAGAGTTGATTCAAAACACCTATGGCAATTGGTTGGAGCCTTCGGGGATGGTGCAGAGAACAAGGATATTCCCGTAAGGCTTATGAACCTAGAAAAACCGTTATTAGTTGCTCTAATTGATGGGTATCGAGCTACTGATGGAAGCGAACAAGGACGCAGAATGGCCAAGAATGAACTTCAAGCTAGATGGAAAATCGCATCGGTCTCATTGCCACTACTCCGAAATTTACAAAGATTATTATTACGAACAGGTCAATATGGAGGGATAAACAAATGTTGGCCAGGTGGTGAGCAAGTGATAGAAGGTAGAAAAGTACAGACTAAACCCCGCTGGGAATTAACTGTTCGCATGGACCCTAAAAAGAGAACTATTTTTGAAATTATTGATGGTGCTATCTGGGTCAGGGTGAGAAAGATAACAAAAAGGTCAGAGATAGAACGAGTTTGGAATCTCGAAGTTGATGAAGATAATACTTTCTGTACATGGATGATAGCAACTCACAACTGTAAAGGCTTCAGTGGACTCTTGCCCCAAGCATCGGCGGCGACAGATAAATACCAAGCACTTAATAGATTAGTAACACGGGGCATATTCCTAGTACTTGAGGCATTCAGGGATGACTTACCCTCAGTGATTCTTCTTGAGAATGTGCCACGCATACGAACTAGGGGGCAAAAGCTCCTCAATACAATCAAGGGTATGCTTCAAAGTTATGGATATGTCGTTGACGACAGGGACCATGATTGCGGGGAGATCGGAGGTCTGGCACAGCATCGGAAAAGATACCTACTTATCGCAAGAAACAAGGCCAAAATGGAATCGTTTATCTATGAGCCAACAAAGCAAAGGGTGAAATCCATCGGCGAGGTTATTGGGCCATTACCTCTTCCGGGTACCGAAAAAATGGGACCATTACACAGGCTACCGAAGCTTCAGTGGAAAACGTGGGTAAGGTTGGCGTTAATCCCAGCTGGTGGAGATTGGCGAGACTTGGAGAAGATTGCTCCCGAAGAATATCGATTGGAGCATATACCTCGAGGTGGTGGATCTTTTGGAATTCAGGACTGGGACAAGCCCAGTAATACAGTCACCGCGAACGCAAAGGTAAATGGTTCAAATGCGACTAATATCGCAGACCCAAGATTAGGACATAAACCTAGAGAAGGAGTTTACCGGGTTCAGAAGTTTAATGAACCAAGCACAACAATAACTGGGAGCGCAAAAGTGGGAACTTCGAACGGTGCAACGTGTATAGCGGATCCCAGATTGACCGAAAGAAAAAGCAGACACCCGGGCGTATATCGAGTAGTAAAGTTTGATGAACCTGCGCCATGCGTGACAGGGACGAGGTTTGGTAGTGGGGCCATTGCGATAGCTGACCCAAGAACAGGATTTAAGGACAGCACCCATACGGCAATCTATCAAGTAAATAAATGGGACAAGGAAGCGAGCACAGTCACGGGAGCCCATCGACCTAATAATGGGGCAATTTGCGTAGCAGATCCGAGAGTGGGCGGAGGATATTCCAATAAGCGAAAAGTCCTAGATTGGGAAGAGCCAGCATCAACTGTGACCGGAACACCTGACATTCAATCGGGCGCGCAATCGGTCGCAGATCCACGGCTCGGATGCAAACCACGTTCCGGGATGATGGGGGTACAGAGTTGGAATGAACCCGGGAAAACAGTGATAGGCGCTGGAGATATACATGCTGGAGCTTCAGCAATAGCAGACCCGCGAATCACCTGTAATTCCCGTCCAAATCTATATGGCGTAGCGAATTGGGATGAACCGATATCAACAGTCACTGGTTCGGCAAGCGTCACCAGTTCGAACGCCGTAGCTGCTGTTTCGGATCCACGCATCCCGAAAGACAACGAAACCTTAGATCCACCTCCCGTGATTATCTCTTTGGACGGTACATGGCACAGACCCTTGACCACGTTGGAGCTGGCAGCACTTCAGGGATTACCAGTGATCATAAACGGCAAACCTCTCATACTCTCAGGGAACTCAGACCAAAGATGGCGTGAGGCCATAGGGAATATGGTACCACCTCCAGCGGGAAGAGCCATGGCGGAAGTCGTTTTACATGCTCTTCTGGTTGCATCGAAAAACGCTTGGGAAATGAGTTCAAACGATATTTGGGTCAGCCCAAAGAAATCATGGGAAGAAATACGGAGCCTAGTCTCATAAATGACCGAGGTGATAACCAAATGAAACACGATGGGCATGACAACGCTACCATTGGCGGCATCCTCTCGCAGCAGGAACGAACATGTGAAGAGTGCAAGCGACCATTTATTATCCCTAGATTGGATTTATGGGCATACAAGATTGTCATCAAGGGCAAGACGCACTGGTTTTGTAGATGGAATTGTATGCGGGCTGGAGAGAGGAAGCTTAAGGAATTGAAAGGCTCGAAGGGGAGGAGGGAAGAGTTGAACCCAAATAAACCCACGAAAGATGAATTAGAGAAAGACCTTTTACAAGGAATGACGGTTAACGATATCGCGGTTAAGTATAATGCTGGCAAGTCTACGGTTGAAAAATGGAAACGTGATTATGGATTACAGGGAATCAAGAGTAAGGCGAAGGAGAATACCGCTGTGGATAAGCCTAGTCCGACAATGGGGTTGCACGTAGAACAACCAACAGAGTTAACAACTGCACCGCCCGCAGGACGGTCAAGGCCGCCTATGACTTCTGGTGTAGGTGTGGCAATGCCGGATTCATTTGCACAAGATATAGCTCGTGCCACACCATTTCTTAAAACGGCAATTGATAATAGCTTACGTGCTGTAGCTCAGGTCGTAAAGGATGAGGCTTTGGCGGTCACGATGGAGGGCAACATTGATACGACGCAAGCATCACCTACTTTAACCGAGATCGAGCAATTTCACACCGACACTGAGGCGCAGGAGTTGCCAGTGGTGGAGATGGATTCCGTGATATTGGATGCGTCGCCCGAGCTTTCCGAACCGCAACCAGATAAACCACTGGCGATTACTATGGAACCGGTGACACCGATCACGCCTAAAACGGATAAGGATTGGTCTGATGAATTCCCGATCTTAACCAAAGAATACGCCCAGAAATTGCGTGATGAAAACCTAAGTAGCAAGCTAACAGATCCTACTCCGCGCACTTCCGACGAAACGATTAACGATATTTTTCGAGACCTGAACGCTGTGCTATTTAAGCTGGAAGGTGTTTACGTAAACAATGCTATAGCTGATGCACAGAAGTTATTCCGCGGTCGTTTGCGCGATGAGCTTGCCGATTGGGTGGGCGAGTCGAGATAGAAAACGAGTTGATCTGTAAAGTATTAAGTGAATTTTAGGGGAGGAGAATTGTATGCGCGAAAAATTAATTGAGCGGCTTGAATATCTAAGAGGAGCCATAGTGGAGGTTAATACTGAAGTTTTTAATGCATCTAAAGACCTACTAGTGGCAAAAAGTGTTCTACAAGATAAAGAGGACTCACCCCTAACTGGAGGATTAATAGATGGCAAAAACGCCGAAATTCGGGCTGCGCAGATAAGGGAGCTCACGTCAGATGAGCGTGCAAATGTATATGTTGCAGAGAGTACGCTTGATGGATCTAGAACCACGCTTTCGAACCTTAATACGGATCTTCGCATTAACCTAGCCCTCGTCGAACTCGTTAAGGGGGTGGCGTAATGAATAACGCTTTAACGATTGCATCAATCAATAATTACCCTGTCGATCAATTTAACCGACTTTTCCCCGCGACGATGACCGAAATATCTCCTTTGCATAAAGTCATGGTAAACATCGTCAAAATAGACACCGATCCCGTTGCCAAGGATGTTTATAAGCAGAAGCAAACCGTTGAGCTTTCCCTGACTAAAATAGCATGCCTTAAGCTCATGACAGCCGCAAACGTAATTATGGAGGAGTCTAAGCCGATACTTCCTAAAAACTGTCGAAGATGTGTTGATATATCAAAATCAACTCGTTTAGCTCCTCAATGCAACGGATGTCCAACTAGGGATGACGAAGCCTATCAGGTGTCCATTCTTGTCCCTGAGCCAAGTGGTGGATATAGAAAGTATACTGCCACGAAGGAAGTTACTAAGCAGGATACGCTCGCCAAGAAGAATCCATTAGAACATATGGGGGCTAATTGCGAGACAAAGGCACTGCTTAGGGCGCTGCGTGCCGGACTAGGGCTTAAGGGGTCCTACACAGCTAAAGAACTTGAGAAACCATTTGCGGTCGCACTGGTCGTTCTTAATACAACGGATCCGGAGCTCAAGGCGGCGCTGATTAAGCGATATGCCGCTGGTCAGGACGCGTTGTTTGGGGGAGGAGTATCGACAAATCACCAATTAATCGGAGAAGATTGCCTGCAGTTATCCAGTGGTGTAACCAGTGAAGTTGTAGTTATTGGCCCTGATGACGAGCCGAATAATTCTAGTTGTTGCGAATGCGGCAAACAGATTGAACCCGTTGGCGACTGGACGGTAGAGATGATCACTGAACAATTAATGAAAAAGTTTGGGTGTGTGATTTGTTCGACATGTCAGGTTGCGACGGGACCACACCAGGTTGCGCAAGGACAGCAAGGAAACGGACAGCAAGGGAGTGGACAGCAAGGGAGTGGGCAAGTGTGAGGATTTTACACAGCGCGGATATCCACCTAGGTGATTTACCCGGGCCTGTCGTAAACGGCCAAAATGCTCGCTTGCTTGATACGCTTCGATGTTTCGATTTCCTCGTTGACTACGCACAAAGAGAGCAACCGGATGCCATTTTGATCTCCGGCGATCTCTTCGACAAGTCAAAACTTTGGGGCGACAATATGCTCTCGCTGATCGACGCGGCAACCCAGCGGTTACGGTTACTCGCTGAGGTTGCGCCCACCGTACTAATGTTCGGGACCGATAATCATGATAGCATGAAGGCCTTTGAAAATATCAGAAACATGAATATTCATGGGCTTCGCGTTATAACGAAACCCGAGCTACTTTTTATAGATACCATTTCGGGCCCCCTCGAAGTCGCCTGTCTCCCCGGCTTCGACAAGGGCTACTTCCGCGCCAAAAACCCGGGCATGGTACCAGCTGAAGAATCCGTGATGTGCTCGAAGTTACTCGGCGACATAGTTAATGGTCTGAGCGCACAACTTGAACCGACTATCCCAAGTGTATTAATGGCTCACTATACGGTTGTGGGTTGCGAGTTAGACAATGGCCAGCATGTATTCACTCAGTCGGAGGTTGTTTTGCCGAAGGAGGCACTAGTGGGATCCGCGTTCGACTTAGTGGCATTGGGACACATTCACCGGGCACAACAGGTTGAGTGTGCAGGAAAACCAGTGTTTTACTCCGGTCCTGTGAATGGGATTACCTTCAATGAGGAGGGGCAGGATAAGGGGTTTTGGATGCATGAGATTGATCAAGGAGCGCCCTTCGGACCTCATTATATCGGTTCGGAATTCATTAAGACACCATATAGAGAATTCCACACGCTAAAGGTTGACTTCACGGATTGCGTTGATTTGCAAGCACGAATGAAATGGGCACTGGCTGGAGAAAAGCCAGATGATCCCCCATTTATGTACCCCACAGTCGGGGCGATCGTCCGCGTTGAGTACGAGTGCACTGAAGAACAGCGCCCCCTATTAAATCACAAAGAAATGGAATCGCTGATTAAGTCCGGCGGGGCCTTCCATGTGGCAGAAATTAAAACGAAGCGGATTGTCACGGCACTTACCAAGCAGGAATTAACTGAAACATCAGGACCCCTCGAAAACCTGCACACATGGCTAACCACGGAGGGATTCAGCGCGGAGGATACTACTCTTATCCTCGAATTATCGAAACCACTCATAGCCACTATCTCGGCTAAAATGCCAACCGGCACACTATCAGGGGTATTTGAACCTCGATCGCTGACGGTTAAAAATTACAGGTCCTATCTCGAAGAAACTTTCAATTTCCAGGACATCTACTTCGCTACAGTTAACGGCCCCAATGGAATTGGCAAGTCAGCATTCTTCATGGACTCACTGAGTGATTGTATTTATGAAGAAACTCGTACTGGGGTTACCGGGAGCTGGATTACAAACGGACAGACGGAAGGGTCAATGTGGTTTGAGTTTAGTATGGGATCGAGCATTTGGCGCGTGGTTCGGGCTAGGAGTATTAAGGGATCTGGAAAAATCGTCCTCGCGCTTGATGAATTTATCAACGGCGAATGGGTTAATCGATCCGGTACCACGGCCAAGGCAACGCAGGAGAAAATTGAGGCCTTACTAGGCATGGATTGCGCTACGTTCCGCTGCACGGCCTTGATTATGCAGGATGCTTATGGGTTATTTATGGAGGCCGACAAGGAAGCGCGGATGAGTGTGCTGGCAAATATCTTGGGGCTGAGTTTATACGAAGAATTAACCGACTTGGCGAAGGCGAAGGTTAGCGAGCTGAATAAGTCGTTGGCGATATCGAAGGCGAAGCTGGCTGATCTGGATGAGAAGTTGAAGGATAAAACTCGGTTGGTAATTGAGCTATCTGAAGCAGAGACGGACATTGATCTGGTTAAGCGAGATATGGAGATAAAGGAAGCTGAGCTTAAAGCTGCCGAAGAATTAGTCCACGCGCTTAAGAGTAAGGCCGAAAAAGCAGAGGAAATTAGAAAGCAGATTGATACGCTGAAAAGTGAGCTCCTCGCTAAGAACTCAGATATTATTCAGAACCAAAAGCAGACCGAGCGAGCCCAACAGATACTAGCGAATGAGGCCACTATCATAGCTAAAGCAGACGAATACCAAAGGGTGAAGGACCAGGTTCTTGTGCTTGAAACCAAACAACCCAAGGTGCTGGAACTTATGAATGATCACTCTCGGGTTACTAATGATATAGCCGTGCTGAATACCAAAATTAATACCTTAGCACCACAGATAACCGAGCTTGAGAACGTTTTAGCAAGTAAGCCCGGGCTGGATTTGGCGGCGAATCGGTACCAAGAAGAATTGATAACACTTGAAATAATGGATGCGTTGGGGACTAAAGACACAGAGATTGACATGCTTATTTTAAGCGCAGAGAAAGATGTCGACGAAGTTACGGATTTAATAAACCTGAAGCAACTAAAACTGAATGAGTTTACGCAGAAGTCCTCTATGCTCGCTAAATCTAATTGCGTCGACCCTGTTAACGCGAAATGTGCCTTCCTCGCTGACGCCCAGTTCGCAAATTCCCAAATTCCTTTTCTTGAGGAAAAAATCAGAGTCATGCAAATGGAACGAATTCCACTCGTGAAGTTAGTTGAGGAACTGGAAGTCAAGCGTAAGGCATTGGGATATGTCAGTGCTGATCATTATTACCTCAAGGAATCGGTGAATGCGCTCAGGCCTAAGGCTGAACTCGCAGGGCAACTATACTCCAAGTCTGAGCTATTAAAGGGGATTAGGGAACAATTGGCCGATTGCGAGAAACGAAGAACTGAACTGCAGGCGCAACTTAAGGAGATAAATGAATCCGATACCGCATTGAGAACTGAGCTTGCCGTTTTACCATCGCTAAATGAACGCCTCCCCAAGCTCCTGCAGTGGGTTTTCGCCAAGGATGAGCTCCCGGCAGCACGACAGGTCGTTCTCTCGACCGCTGACATTATTAAGGGTATCGAGGCAGACATTGCAACTAAGGAAAGCCAGATTAAGACGATGGAAGAGGAGCAATTAGTTATTAGTTCCGAAACCATCGGACTCCCTACTGCTGAACAAAATGTTAATAAATTTTACGATGATCTCAAGCTTCTTCATAACCGGCAGCTCGACTGCTCTGTCAAAATCGGAGCCATAACATCACAACTCGAAGCGCTAGCTAAGGACGAAGCAGAGCGTAAACAGGTCGCGGACGAAATGGAACCGGCAGCGAAATCACTAACGAGATACCAAACTCTCACAAAGGCATTCGGTATTGACGGAATCCCGTTCTCTATCGTGCGCTCAGTGGTACCGGAATTATCAGCAACTTCTAATGAAATCCTCGGACAAATGACCGGAGGAAAAATGGCTTTAGAAATGAAAACCGAGCGAGTCCAAAAGAGCAACAAGAAAGAGGTTAATGCCCTTGAGGTGTGGATCATCGACTGGCGTGGAAACATCCCTTATAAAGATCGGTCCGGTGGGCAAAAGGTTAAAGCTGCCCTAGCGAATGCGTTTGCATTAGCGGACTTGAAGGCACGGAGAGTCGGA
Source organism: Desulfosporosinus sp. (assembly GCA_049302315.1). GTDB lineage: Bacteria > Bacillota > Desulfitobacteriia > Desulfitobacteriales > Desulfitobacteriaceae > Desulfosporosinus. Next base: position 26,838 of record JBAQLX010000677.1, on the reverse strand, counting down.
ATTCAGTTGGGGATGATGTTTGTGGACGAGCCGCCATTCCTGGATTCTGAAGGTGTAGAGGCTTACTGTGACGCATTGGAGGGGCTTAACCATAGGTATCCTAATATGCGGGTTATTGCAATCTCCCACGACCCAGCCATGAAAGCTAGGTTTCCACAGCAGATCGAAGTGGTGGACATGGGGGACGAAGGAAGCAAGGTGAGGATTGCGTGAGCCATATGAAAATCGCAATAAAACTCCTTGGGGTCATCCGCCAAATCCCAAACGAGCAAGCCTTCGCAAAAATCAACGAAGCTCTTCTTGATCAAAAACTCATAACACAGATTCAGTACGAACTCGCTGAATCCAAAGAGAGAACAACGGCTCAGGGGGTTGTGTGGCAGCTCGTTACAATGTCTTGCAAATTGACTATTCTAGACGTTGAATCCGACGAAACGATAGTAAATATCGCGTTCGGGTCAGGAGTGGATCAAGGGGACAAGGCAGTTGCTAAAGCCGGAACAATGGCATGGAGATATGCGTGGTTAGGCGCCTTAAATATCGCGGTTAATGAGTTGGCTGAACTTCCCACTGGAGTAAAAATTCAGGAGCAAGCTATTCCAGAATTCGTCACAGAAACGCCAGAATCTAAGCTTATCGCGCATATTACTGCGTTATGGAAATGGGATCATGCACTGTTCCCTGATTACGTTTTAAAACGATTCAGTAAGCCGATTGAGCAGCTAAACATAACTGAACTAAGTGTATTAAAGACCGAACTCGAGAATTACGGGAGGTAATAAAATTGTTAAACCGAGTCGTACTGATTGGCAGATTAACGAAAGATCCCGAATTGCGCTACACGCCTAACGGAAACGCCACATGTAATTTTACCTTAGCCTGTGATCGTTCAATGAAAAACGCACAAGGTGAAAAGGAAACGGATTTTATACCATGTAGTATTCCGCCGTACAAGGCTAAACTTGCTGAGTTATGCAGTAACTACCTTGCCAAGGGTAAGATCGCCGCAGTCGATGGCCGCATTCAAGTTAGGACATACAATGATAATAACAGCCAAAAACATTGGGTAACTGAGGTTATTGGCGAGGATGTCAGATTTTTGAGCCCAAAAGATGAGAACGTCGGAGCACCTGCACAACAACCCCAGGCACAAAATACACCAACATATCAGCAACCAACATATCAGCAACCATACCAACAACCTTACCCGCAACAACCTGGGCAACCTGCATATCAACAGCAGCAACCGGGTCCTTATTCCGGTCAATACGCTCCTCCTCCAGGATATGTGCCACCACAGGGCACCGGCCATCCGAACATGCCTAATCCGAATATGCCGCCGCCTTCGTCATATCAGGGGCAGCCACCGGGACAACTGCAGTTCGGGCAAGCACAGGGACAGCCGCCCGGTCAGGGTCCAGCGCGCCAATACGGGCATGAAGTAAGCCTCGATGACGACATACCTTTTTGAGATAATTCTAAATAAGTTAGTGGGAATCTAAATGCAACTACGAGATTACCAAACCGAATTAATAGAGGAGCTCCGGCACCTAATCCTTGCCGGGCGCTCCCGGATTTGCACGGTGGCACCCTGTGGAAGTGGAAAAACCGTACTGTTTTCGTGGATTACGGCCCAGTCGAGGGCGAAAAAACAAAAGATACTTATTGTTGTGCATCGGCAGGAGTTAATTGAGCAGACGTCGAGGACGTTGGATGAATTTTATCTCCCATATGAGGTACTTAATTCTAGGAATATAAATACATGCGATATGCACATTGCGAGTGTTTACACCTTGGTTCGACAGCTTGATAAGTTCGAGAAGTCGCCGGATCTAATCATATTCGACGAAGCTCACCACGCGGTAGCGAACACCTGGCGTAAAGTTATAGAACACTTCCCTAACGCGTTAATCATCGGATTTACAGCTACACCAGCTAGATTATCAGGCGATGGACTAGGGGTTATATTTCAAGCCTTGGCACTAGGTCCGAGTGTGCAGGAATTAATCGAGATGGGTAACCTATCCCCCTTCGATTACTACTCCCCACCGGTTGTGGCAGATTTTACAGATATCAAAGTTAAGTACGGAGACTATCAGACATCGGAAGTCGCGCTGAGGATGGACAAGTCGGAGATCATCGGGGATGTCATCGCGACGTATCGCAAGTTGGCAGATGGAAAACGGGCGATTTGTTACTGCGCAAGCTGTGAGCACGCTGAACATGTAGCGCGGGAGTTTAATCTGGCAGGGATACCAGCGGCGTATATCGACGGAAAGACTCCTGACACGGTGCGTAAGTTAGCAATTGAGCAGTTCAGGACAGGTGTCGTAAGGATACTGACCAACGTGGATCTCGTTTCAGAGGGGTTCGACGTGCCGAATATGGAGGCAGTTATTCTGCTGAGACCAACGCAGTCCGTTGTGTTGTTTATCCAGCAAGCCATGAGGGCGATGAGGGCGGATCCAGAGAACCCGGATAAGCGCGCCGTAATCATCGACCACGTCGGAAACGTTTATCGACACGGGTTGCCGGATGAGGACAGGGAATGGTCACTGGAAGGAAAGATGAAAAAGCGCGAACCATCAGAGATTAAGATTCGTCAATGTCCTGAGTGTTATTACGCTCACTTGCCGAGGCCGAGCTGCCCGAACTGTGGGTTTGTGTATGCAGTACAGGCACAGGAACCGATTAAGCAGACGAAGGGCGAGCTGCTGCAGATTAAGGACCTGGAGAGGAAAGCCCAAAAGCGCGAGATTGGTGCGGCGAGGACGCGGAGCGAATTGGAGCAGATCGCGATTAAGCGCGGGTATTCGTTGAGATGGGTTGATAAGATGCTGGACGTTCGGAGTAAGCAGGCATGGAGGTAAGGAGACAGTGAGGATAGGATTAGTTAATGTGGATTCAAAAATACCTAACCTTGCGCTTATGAAACTCTCTGCATGGCACAAAGCACAAGGAGATGAAGTAAAAGTATTTGATCCCTTATTTGATCGGCCGGACCGTATCTATTCGTCTAAAGTTTTTAAGGATACTGATAAATATGGTTATTTTCATCCTAATTGCGAAGTGTTCCAGGGTGGAAGTGGTTATGACATTGATATTAAACTCCCTGATTACATCGAAACCATGTGTCCCGATTATTCACTCTACGGAATCAACTCTGCCATGGGATTTACAACACGAGGATGCAATAGATCATGCGGTTTCTGCATCGTACCACGTAAAGAAGGAAAACTGCACACTGTAGCTGACATTCATCAGTTCTGGCGTGGACAAGAACGCTTGATAATCATGGATAACAATCTCACAGGAGATACAGAACATTTTAACCTAATCTGCAAGCAAGTCATCAAACATAAAATCCAAACTGACTTTAACCAAGGGCTAGACATTCGCCTGATTGATGACGAGAAAGCAAGGCTACTATCCAAGGTCCAATTATGGAAGGGCTACAGGCTTCGCTTCGCTTGGGATTCTATGGATCTTGAACGAGATGTCATGAAAGGAATTAGCACATTAACGAGATACATGAAGCCTTGGAAGTTAATGTTCTACGTTTTGATTGGATATGACACAATTGCGGATGAAGATTTATACAGAGTTGAAATGCTAAAAAGTTTAGGAATTAGATCGTTCGTAATGCCTTATGACAGAACAAGTGAGTATCAAAGGGACTTCGCAAGATATGTAAATGGTCACGTATACGAAACTGTAGCATGGGCTGATTATTTATTTAAAGACAGGGGGATTGGGTAATGAAAACCCGCTACATCGAACTCTGGCAAACCGTCCAACGCGAAGGAGTTCCTGAGCTCTTGGCGTGGTTAGAAACTACCGACTTCTACACGGCTCCATGTTCGACAAAATACCACTTATCACGCGAGGGCGGATTACTGGAACACACGCTTAACGTTTTCGACCTGCTTACCAATCAGGACAAGGGGCTAAATTATGAATCCGCTACAATAACGGCTTTGGCTCACGATTTCTGCAAGATAGGGTTTTATACCACGGAGCAGAGATGGCGTAAGGATAAGGACAATAAGTGGGAGCAGTACCCGGTTTATGTTGTTAAGGACCAATTCGCTTATGGACATGGGGAAAAATCCGCGCTATTCGTTAATCGATTTATAAAACTTAAGACTTCGGAGTTCATGGCGATCCGTTGGCATATGGGAGGGTTTACGCCCGGGATACAAGATTATAGTTTGTCTCAAGCGATGGCAGAGGCGTTTAGGAGTTATCCGTTGGCGGTGTACCTGCACATGGCGGATATGGAGGCGTGTTATTTGCTTGAGAAGGAGGGGGAGAAGAAGCCGTGACGAGAGATGAGATTATAGCGATGGTACCGGGTCGAGAACTGGATGAAGCAATCGGTAAGGTCATCGACGCGACACCAAAAATTATGTGGTATGCCATGAACAAGGAGGAAGCAGCATATTTTATGGACTTCGAGCGAGAGAATGCGGCTAATAATTGGCACGGAGACATGATGACTAATCATTCTAACTCTCGGTATGTAGCTAATGGCGGGCATATTGTCCGCAAGGAGATATACAGGAGATACTCAGAGGACATATCTGCGGCACTGGAAGTGGCTGAAAAATTCGACTTCTATTGCGTCGATAAAGGTGGAGATTACGGAAACTCACAATATGGAGCAACCGTAGAGATTTGCTTGGTAGACGGAACATATTCACCGTTTACTGTACGTGCGACAACTATTCCCGAAGCAATATGCAAAGCTGCACTTCTTGCGATGGAGGAGTAGCGCCATGGAAAAACTATACACCGAAGTCGTGACATCGTGCGTTGATTGCCCAAACTGCGAACAAGGTTTTGGTCGTTTAGCTAATGAGTATCGATGCAGGGCAGTCACGGTCAGAAAGGGTAATCACCGGATGATTCATGGCGAAGATCGATTTTCATTTCCTAAATGGTGCCCACTAGAAACGATAGAACCGGAAGATTTGCCGTTTTAGGAGGAGAGATATTGAATAAACCAAAGTTCACACCCGGCCCATGGGAAGTTGTTTACCGTGACGATGAAAGTTTTATGAGCATGGCATTAATTGCCCCTAAGGGCTTAATGAATCCTGATAATATGGGGCGATTGATTGATGAACCTACAGAAATACAAGAGAAGGTTATTGCTATTACGCATCACCAACTCGCACCAATGGCGGGGTATGAAGCTTGCGAAAAGGATGAGGAGGAAGGCAATGCTGGGTTGATGGCGGCGGCGCCTGAGATGTATGAGGCATTAAATGAAATCATGGAACAGTTAGAATTAATGCCGTTGAGCGAGCACGTTTTAAGTGCAATCTCCATCTACGAGCGAGCCATATTTAAAGCTCAAGGCGGTGAATCTTGATGACATTCTATGGCGGTCTAGCTATTGGCGTAATGGTTGGGGTCATTATCGGAGTCATTATCGGAGTCATAATAATGCGCAAGAGACTTGTCCCTAAGAAGGGTTCCATACGGATTACTAATGATCTATATCAAGTACTGGAAGAATGGGTTGACCTTAACGAGATTTGCTGGACGTTGCCGATCAATGATCGTGGCCGGGATTTATTTAACAGGTCCTGCAAGGCGTTGAATAGAGCGAAGCATCTGGAGGATAAAACATGTACGAAATAATTTCCTTGCTTGCGTATGTATTCGTTATGACCAGTATAGGGACGTTCTTTTTGACAGCGGCAAGGGTTGTTTGGGGAAAGTGGGGGAGGGTATGAGGGAGCAGGATATTCAGAATACCATCAGAATCGAATTCTCCCGCCAAATCCCCCACGGCCTGCTCTTCCGTCTTAATGTAGGTCAAGCGTGGACAGGTTCACGGGTTCTCCATAACCCCGACGGCTCACTAACAATCTTCGAACCGCGTCCGTTTAACTCAGGCATTCCCACAGGCTTTTCAGACCTATTCGGCGTTCTACCCGGTGGCAGAGCATTGTTCGTTGAAGTGAAATCACTGAAGGGTAAGCCATCGCCAGCACAGGAGAACTTCCTAAACACGGTGTCAATGAGGGGTGCGTTGGCAGGCGTAGCGAGGTCATTTGAGGATGTACTTAAGATTATTAACAGTGAAGGGATAGGGTGAGGAAATGAAATCAAATTATGTCATAACAGATGTCGATAAGTTAATCGGCGTTTTGCAACAAATAAAAGAAGCTCATCCTGATAGGGTTTTCGTAACTGGCATAACGACTGGAGGAAGCGTTAGTGCTCCTACAAAGAGAAAGGTTAATTACTCCCATAAGTTAGAGCACGTTTTTTCACCTGACTTGTTTATCGGGAACGGAGTAAATGCGCTTATGGATGGCGGAGGATTGTATATTGCCAACATCCCAAGGAAACATATCAACCCTGAATTATTGCCCAAGTGATAAGTCGAATGAGTAAGAGTTTTGATTATTATCAACAGTGAAGGGATGATTTTATGAGTATAGAAAACGCAATCAAAGATGTAATAACCCAAAAATTAGAGGAAGGCATAATTGAGCGTTTAGTGGCTGAAAACCTTGAAAAAGGTATCAATGAAGCATTAAAAAGCTTGCTTGGACACTTCGGAGATGCCACTAAAGTTATTGAGAATAAAATTAAAGATGTCATGGTCAAGCAGCTTGAGTCTTACGACTACTCGGAATATATCGTTAAACTGGATTCCGTGCTGACCGAAATCCTCAAGAAAACCTCTTTAGACAACAAAAAAATACTGAAAAACTTTAAAGAATTAATGGTCGATTCCGAATTTCCTAAAGTTGTTAAGCTGTCAGATATCTTCGAAGAGTTTAAGAAGTTTGTCTCTAAAAACGTAAATACTGGCAAGCTAGAAGTTGACTACGATGATGGTGTTTCCTACGAAAATGTAAACGTCGCGATGGAGGTTGAGCGAGAGGAGAAGCGAGCTTGGTCGAGTTCAAGCTTTGAATATGCGAAGGTTGTTTTTGAGTGCGAGAAGGACGAGGGGCTTAATTTCGAGATTCGTCTTTCGAAATTCATGAAGTATCCATGGTCGTTATCGGTAGAAATAGATACTTCAATCAACTCACTGAGACATCTTGATGACCTGAAGATTTATCTCCTTAAGCTAAAGCAGAACGGGTCGGACATCGAAATTGATTCTGAGTTTCTAGAAGACGAGGTAAAAGTCGAAAAAGAACCGGAAGCGTCATTCAGTTGATTATACGCGGTACCGAGAGAAGGGATAATTCGTGTCCGATACCAACGATACTCTAAAATTCCTAACCGCACTATACGGTAATCTCGAATCTGGGCACGTATACCTTTGGACGCTGCCCGATCATAAAACGTGGTCATTCTCCGTTGGTTCCGTCGGTTCCGTTGACGAGCTAAAGATGATGTCAAGCGCTGCTCAAGCAATCCAGGACGAGAGAGACGTGTACTTTGGGCTTGGCGGGTCCGTTAATAAGATCCCCGATAACGAACGACTACTTGCCAATAACGTCTCGTTTATCTCTTGCTTATGGATGGATGTTGACATACTCGGGCCAGCGCATAAACAAACAGATCTCCCGCCTACGATTGAGGATGCACTGAGTATACTACCAGAGTTCTTGCAACCCAGTATCACAGTATCCTCAGGGAACGGCCTGCACATGTACTGGCTACTCAAGGAATGCTGGGTATTCGAGTCCCAGGAGGAGAATCTCAGGGCATCGAACCTCATGATCCGTCTGCAGGCATACATTAAATCTCTTGCCCAAGAGCGCGGATGGAAGCTCGACAGCACACCAGACCTATCCCGCGTTCTAAGGGTTCCGGGAACACTGAATCATAAGTTAGGTATGAGTAAACCGGTTCAGATTATGTCGTTTAATGATTCCGTGAGGTACGACCCATCGGAACTCGAAGACCTCATTCCAGATATCGATTTCCGATCAGAGATAACAAATCATGGCTCATTCGAACGCAGATCCACGGACGCGAGCTCAGAGTTAATGATTGCAAACTGCCAGTTCTTGCAACATTGCCTGATCAACGCTCAGAAAATCACCTATGGCGAATGGCTGTCAATGCTCACGAATGTTATCAGGGGTACGGACGGTATTGATAAGTGTCATGAGCTGTCGTCCCCAGACTCTGGCAGATACACACCAAAGGGCACCGATTTTCGTATTTCCGAAGCGCTCAAAATGAACCCACACACTTGTGAATATATCCGCGCTAACCATGGATTCTCTTGCCCCTCCGGTGGATGTGGCGTGAAGTCTCCTTGCTCTTTCTCGCTTAGCCGCATCGATATCGCTCGTGCAAAAGTAAACATGATTGGGATACCGAGTGCGGAGAAAATTTTTAATCCCGACATGATCAATGCGCTGGCGATTGTAAAGCGAAATGACGCGACGTTGTATGCCAAGGTGGTGGACAAGCTCAGAGGAGCTATCAACCTCAGACATCTCGAAGCCGCGATTAAGCAGACCACGCAATCAGTAAATTCCGAAGTCCTAATCGAGCTGCCAGGACCAGACAAAGTACTTGATATTCCTTGTGGTGAGCTATCGGAAATGCCTAAAGATTACATTATTCCCACGGCATTTAGAATTACTAACAATGGAATCAGTTACGTCAAAATGATGGACAGTGGGCCAATACTTGTTAGGGCGTTAGGGTGCCCTGCTTATATTAAGACTAGGTTATACAACGAAGATACCGATTCTGAGTCCTTAAAAATAGCTTATAGACACATGGGGCACTGGCGTGATCTAGTTGTACCGCGCTCAGTGGCAGTAAACTCTAGACTCGTTATTAACTTATCTGACAGAGGTCTTGCTGTTAGTTCAGAGAGTGCCCGCTATGCAGCTAAATACTTCGACGATTGTTTATTCGCCAACCAGGGTATCCCAATTCAGAAAGCTGTCTCTCGTTTTGGCTGGAGAGGGAAAGCGTTTATTTTTCCCGGACTTTGTTCAGATATCGAAATTGACATTGACGATATCGAAAGCAAGCACGCATTGAAAGGTTTTTCCCCATTAGGGGAACTATCTAATTGGTTAAATGTTGCCAATCAGGTCCGCAACTCATCCCCTAATGCCCGATTTATCCTCTCTGCTAGTTTTGCGGCCCCGCTTCTTAAGTTACTCTCCCAGAGAAACTTTGTTGTTCATAATCATGGTGAATCCGGAGGAGGTAAAACTGCGACACTTTGGGCGGCATTGTCAATCTGGGCTGATCCAGATCCAGTTATCGCAAGCTTTAATAATTCACCAACCTCTCTTGAGCGCAGAGCGAGTTTATTTTCGGATTTACCATTTGGTATAAATGAGCGCGAGGTATTAAGTCAACAGCAAAAAATGGACATCTCGTCTATTGTCTACATGCTGGCCGAAGGCAAGGGCAAGGGGCGCGGCAGTAAAACCGGTTTACAAAAATTAAACACATGGAGAACAATTGTTCTAACAACAGGTGAGGGTCCACTTACTAATGCAAGTTCTATGGATGGGTTCATGAATCGATTAATCGAATTGGATGGTGGACCATTAGTTAATAATAAAGCTCTCTCTCGCTATCTTTACGAGTTTCTTCCTGATTGCCATGGTTATGCTGGAATCGTATTCCTTAAGGCACTTATGGATGCAAGGCGTAGTGACTTGGTTGACTTTTACCACGAAGCTCAAGGATGGCTAAGGCAATACTATTCAGAAAAATTAGATAGCCATCTTGATGCCCTGGCGTGTGTTATGACCGCTGATTATTTTTCTGGGGCTTGGGTGTTTGGCACGGAGGTGATGGAGGCAAAGGGAGAAACCTATTCGATGGGTGCAGCAATAGCAGATCGATTAATACGCAAACAAGAGGCTAGTGAGTCAGAGCGTGCATGGTTGGAATTTCAGGACTGGGTAGGGGAAAATAGCGAATACCTTAAAGATACGTTTACATCTAAGAAGATTGGCATAAAAGATGGCACAAATATTTACGTTATCCGAAGTTTGGTTAATAAATTTTTAGAAAAACATTCTTCAGCCCAGAAAATTATTAAGGATTGGGCAAACACAAAGAAAATAAAAACGTTCACTGACTCAAAGGGAGTAGTGAGGTTTGAAGCAGAGAAAAGAATTGGCGGAACTAAACCAAGATGTATTGTGTTCCCAGAAGAACAAGGTGACTAGCAAGAGTGGCGACGTGGCGACAAGAGTGGCGACAAGACAAAACCCTGAAACCCTTGGGAGAGTAAGGATATAGATATGTGTCTCCATTGTCTCCACTGTCCCAATACTATTTCCTAAAGAAAGGCTCTTTATATACTTTTCTTTTCCGTGTCTTATGTCAGATATATATACACCCTATTTTTCATTGAGACATGGCGACAGTGGCGACAAAACCCTGAAACCCTTGGGAGAGTAAGGATATAGATTTTCAAAATGTCGCCACTCTGTCGCCACTGTCGCCACAATCTAAAATTTCGAAGGAGGATAAATCGTGAAAGGTAAAATAATCCAGATTATACCTGCACCGAGTAATTTATTTGCAGTTTATAATATGGGATTAAATTTTGAGGAAGAAGAGGCAAAAATTATATGCCTTGCGCTGACAAATGAGGGAGAAATATTAGAAATGGTTATGGATGATGATATCGGATACATCGAAGAGGCTAGAGCGGCGGAATGCTTTAAGTGTTTTAAATGGAAATAGACAATTTATACCACTTAGGAGGTCTTTCGTATGATTCCACCCGAAATCCAAACCCTACTAACCCGCAAATCCAAAGCCGACGCCCTCGCTCCAGAAATCCGGCAGAAATACGCTGAGGAATACAACGAAGTCGTCGCAGAGCTTGCGAAATACGCCATCGATCACCAACTACCAAATTGGGACGAGGAAGTAAACTCACTCATATTATCGATAACGCTTTGGGATATGGGCCAGAAATACGAGCACAAAAAACCTTACGTCGAATGGATGTGCGCGGCGATGATACCGGAAGTGGACGAGAGTTTTCAGGCCAGGGATCAGAGACAGTTCGAGAGGTGTATTCAAGTGGCTAGGAAGCAGTTGGGGAATGTGTGATTAAGAAAGAAGGTGCAATCTAATTGACTAACTTCCAAAAACTGATCGCGTTGATAAAAATGGGACATTATTACCGCAAAGCCATAAAAGCTATAAAAAACGCGACAAAGGCCGTTGAGAATGGGGATTTAAGGCTGGGGCGCGCAATCGAAAGAGTGTCGAACGAATACAAAAAGAAGGCAGAGTCTTTTGATTGGCGGGAAGGACATGATTGAAACATACTTGATTTACTTAGCCAGATGGCAACTATCGACTGCCGTTGAAATTATGAAGCTTATGAATTTGTATTTGTATATGAATTATGTAAAAAGGGAAGCGATTGGGAGGACGTTGATAGATGAACACCATATTCTCGTGCGATACATGCGGTAAGAAACTATGTACGAACTCAGGATGCAACGATTATTCTCTTTGGACACCTAGGCAAACAACTGAATGCAGAGAATCAAAACAACGTTGGAACATGGAAAAATACACAGGCGTAAAGGAACACATCCTACACGAAGCAATCCAGCACTACGGAGAGCAGGCCCAGTTTACTAAGGCAATCGAAGAATGCGGCGAACTCATCATTGCCATCGCAAAGAGTGACTTACCCAACATCGCGGAGGAGGTCGCTGATGTGAGGATTATGTTGGACCAGGTCGAGATCATGCTAGGGTTAGATACAGGAATGATTCGACAGAGCAAGTTGGAGAGATTGAGTGAGAGGATTAGCCAGGAACAAAGCGCTAAGACAGATGTTAAGCGGGTAATCAAACAACTTATGCAGGGAAACAAAGAAGACCTCCGCAAGCTTGAGGAAAAGTGCCAACGGTGCCTATTCCATGCAATGACGAGAGAGGAAATCGACAAGATCGGTGAAGATCCTTGCGAAACTTGCGGAGTTGATTGTTGTAACCGGAAACCGAAGGAGGACGAATCATGAAAGTCGGACGTAAAAGCCTATTGTTCGGAGTACATCAATTTCTATGGCATCCGATCACGGTTCTAGCCGCTTGGTGGTACTTATACGGCAGACCATCGTGGAAAGAGATAGTTTGCATCATTATCCACGATTGGGGTTATTGGTTCGCATCGAATATGGATGGACCAGAAGGAGAATATCACCCAGAGTTGGCGGCTAAATTAGCCGGTAAATGGTTAGGACCCGAATACCTTGACTTGTGCCTTTATCACAGTAGGCACTACGCAAGAAATGTCGGAGTCGAACCTTCTAAACTTTGTTGGGCGGACAAGCTTTCTATCAAGTATGAGCCTTGGTGGCTGTATCTTCCTAGAGCGTGGGCAAGTGGTGAGTTAAAGGAATATCGACAGGTTGCAGCAGACTTTATACCCCTAAGTGCATCTAACAAGGTTTGGTACACATGGGTTCAAGATAGGCTTTTGAAATTAGGTATCGAGAAAAAAGGGAATGCAGTTCCTTACGTAAATCCGGACAGGAGGTCGAGCTAAGATGTGCAAATGCCGAAAATGTAAAGCTGGAGCCTGCCAATGTCAGGCCTGCGGAGAAAAGGATCAATGCGGTTATTCCAAGATTGATGATTGTCGTTGGATACGAATTGGGGGAGTAAGGCGTGAATAAGCAGGGCAAAAACGGAATCCCTTATTGCGACTATACATGGAATCCAGTAACAGGTTGCCTACATGGTTGTACCTATTGTTTTGCTCGAAGAATTGCAGAACGGTTTAATGGGAGCAAGGCGTTCCCTAACGGGTTTGAACCAATGTTTCACGGTGACAGATTAATTGAACCGAGAAAACAAAGTAAGCCGTCGAGAATATTCGTAAGTGATATGGGAGATCTATTTGGAGATTGGGTACCAGCTGAATGGATTAACGAGGTACTTGATACGGTTCGCATGAGTTTGCGACATATTTATCTTTTCTTGACTAAGAATCCAAAGAGATACAAGGAATTCGAGTGGCCGAAAAATGCATGGCTCGGCGTCTCCGTTGAAAACCAGGCCGCAGTAGACGAACGGATTCCGCTACTCCTGCAGACACCGGCAGTAGTGAGGTTTATTAGTGCGGAGCCGTTACTAGGTAGCTTAAATTTAACTCGTATAGAGCCAAATAAGAATGCCTTCATAGACTCTCTCGGGGGATTCGTTTATTGGTTAGGAGGAGGTAGTGAATTAGCCAAACTTGATTGGGTAATAGTCGGCGGAGAATCCGGGCCAGGGGCGCGGCCAGTTCATCCGGATTGGGTACGAAGCTTGAGAGATCAGTGTCAGGCGGCAGGCGTACCGTTTTTCTTCAAGCAGTGGGGAGAGTGGCTGCCGACTGGAACTCTAGCCGAAGCAAAAGGCAACCCAACTCCAGGAGAATTATTTTTCCCAGGCCTAAACTATTGCCTTAAGCGCGTCGGTAAAAAGAAAGCTGGCCGCGAACTAGACGGACGGACATGGGATGAAAAGCCGGAGAGGATGAGTAAATGAGCAAGTATAAACGGTATGACATGAGGACCGAATTTAACAAATACTGTAGCGAAGAACAAGTTAACGCTTATGAGTCGAAAGATGGATTATGGGTTAAATATTCGGATATTGCCGAACTTGCTAAGGCTAAAGCGGAAGGCAGATTATTGGTGCTTCCGATAGCATTGGGCACAGAAGTGTGGTGCATTAAAGAGATTTGGAGTTCTATGGCGCGAGAGGTTGAACGTTCTATTGTTAAGAGAAAATTTGAATTTTATTTTTACGCAGAAGGGATTCATTACTATACTTCTCGCGAAGCCGCCGAAGAAGCGCTAAAGCAAATGCAACAGCAGGACAAGCCATGATAACGGGCATGACGCCGGAAGAAATCCGCCAACGCCTCAAAACCCTATGGGACCTGTATACCGCAATGCCGCCCATCGACGAGCAGAAAAAGGGGAATAAAGAGAAAAGGATCGGGTTACGGAATGGCGACGCAAAGAATGACCAAAATCATAATTGTAAGAGAAAGAGAGGGGTACAGGGATGAAAATCATTCAACCGTCAGTAGAAATTGAAAACCAAGACTGGCCGGAACTACTCAGGAGAATCGAGAAAAAAGGTCGCGTTTGCTACAAGAGCGAGGACCGGATCACAGAAGATTCCGCAGAGAAATTTATTGGGATGCTGGTCAAATTGGGGCACTTGTCCGTTTTGGAACATGAAAAAATATCCGTAAAGTTTGTTGTTGACCGTGGGGTGTCACATGAGATCGTGAGGCACAGGCTGGCGAGCTATAGTCAGGAAAGCACTAGGTATTGCAATTATGGACATGAAGGCGAGATAACGGTTATTGAACCATTTTTTTGGCAGAGTAATTCAGTAGAGTACGCAATATGGACGTCAGCGTTATTAGATGCACAAGCGTACTACTTAGCATTACTAAAGAAAGGCGCATCACCCCAAGAAGCCCGTTCCGTCTTACCTAACTCCTTAAAAACCGAAATATGGATGACCGCCAACATTCGCGAATGGCTGCACTTCTTCAGCTTGAGAGCCGCAAAACCAGCCCATCCGCAAATGAGACAGGTTGCGATACCGTTACTGCTGAAATTGCAGGAGCTATTGCCACCGATATTCGGTAACGTGGGGTATGATGAGGATTTCCCTTCGGAACATTATGCCGAAGTATCAGCTGTTTAAGGGGGAAATGAGTTTGAATATGGAAGAAATTCTAAAAACGCAGTACTCAGAAGAATTCGACCAGTTAAGCAAAAACAGAGTATGTACCAGTTTCTTTAAGTACGGCCCCATTGAAGATAATTTTGGTAAAAAATTAGTAAATGCAATAAAATCCTGCAATTTATGCATTAACAAATATCAGGAAACCGGAAACACGGAATACTTGGTCGACGCGAAAAACTATCTTATGTTCGAATTTATGTATCCGACACATAAGAAGGCGCATTTTGAGGCTACGGATTCAAAAGGGTCAGCGGGGATAAGTGGTATAAGTATAAACGAGATAATGGCTATCAAAAGCGAAAATATATTGGAATCTTATAAATGAAACTCCTAAAATTCGAAGGCGAATACTACCGGGCCTGTGCGCCTCAGTACACCGGAAACGGAAAATATATCTGTGACGCACGGAAAACTCGAACTGGTCGCGTCGTCCGTAATGCCAGAGTGTTGAATGGGTTAGCGTTATTGCTGATCAGAAAGCGGAATGAGGTGCAGGGATGAGTGATAAGCAGAGTGATATACAGAGCGATACGCAGAGAGTGGACCTAACCCAAACCGCCCGTGATGCCTGCAAGAAATTCTATGCCAAGAAATGCGGCGAATGCCCACTGAGGCCGGCTGTTGCAGAAATATTTACTCATACGGGGAAGATCACTTAAACCGCTGGTGTGCGGATGTGAACGAGCTTGCAGAGAGGTGGAGGTTACTTAAATGATTTTTGGTAGAATTCTTAATACCAAACTTGAAGACGTGAACAACCTTAGCACCGGAGATTTGCTGACAATCATTCGCGCTTTTGAAGATGGACAAGGTAAGGATTTCGTTGACGGTATATTTCCTGCAGTTGTTGATGAGTTAGCTAATCGCCATGTTATATGTGTTTGGTAAGGAGAGAGTGGGAATGAGTTATCAAGACCAAACGACCTGCGATAGGTGTGGAATCAAGATAGAGGCAGATTATCCGAGATACAAGTTTATGGCAAGATACAGAAAACTTAAGATAACTAAAATTTGTTCGTCTAATCCTTATGACTATTGGGATACCGAAAATGATCTTTGCCCAAAATGTCATGATGATTTTGAAAAATGGTTAAGGCAAAAGGCGGAGTATTAGAATGACTAAAATATTACTATACCTCGACAGAGCCCTCACCATAACATCCGCAACCCTAATCTTCGTAAGTATAATTTTCTTCATATGGAATTCCACAGCCGATGCGATCTATTACCTACTTGGGGCAGTGTTGATTAATCAGAGAGGGAGGTTAGTGGATTGGATACGACGATGGGGATTATGAATTTGTGTGATGGCGACAATAATCTAGTGAGTCCGATGATAGCAGAGGCTAGACAACGGGTAACGATTGATACATTAAGGAGCGAATATGCCGCCTTCCCGTGGTACGAACAAAGTAAGAAGGCCGTAATTGCTTGCAGAGATATGTTTACACCGGCCATAGAAGAGATGACCAAGGCATTTATGGAGATGGCCAAAGCGTTTAACGTAGCATTCATCAAGAATATACAGGAGCAGGAACAAGCAATCATCGAAGGAACCAGGAATAGGGAACCAATAGGCTTGCTTACAGAATATTGCAGGATGAACGGCAACAACTACCGCAAGCTCCACCACATGCCAATGAGACGAGAGCCGAGAACGTGAATAGTGAAGGGGATGGTTGCAATGGCTACAACTCAACAAATCACTATGTCAACCGGTTGCATAGATAAATTTACCCCAGCATTAGGGGAGGCGATTGAGGAGTTCATGGAATTAGCTAAACCATTTAGCTTGAATCCTTCAAAGAGACAAAGCAACAACTATCGCAGTAACAACTACCGCAAAATACATCATATACCTATGAGGCGTAAGTTAAGGTGTCGACGAGCATCAAGAGAGGGTTGGCGCGTTTGGGAAGGCTTAAGCCCTGGTGTTGTGGTGCTGGATGAAACGGAGGAGAGGGTGGATTAATAAATGAACATACAACCATCAGATATAGTCTTCGAGAGTGTTGTCACGTTTGACAATCTTAGTAATCTAGAAAAAACTATCTACAGAAAATGCATGGAATTAGGGTCAATACTAAGTGAAGTTTTATCACTCATTATGTTTAAGGAAGACAGCGGGGAAGATGTATATCAAGACCGATGTAGGACTTCACCGCTATGGTTTCAGTTAAAAAATTATCAGAGATTTTGGCTAATAAATACATGGGGCTTGGATCCAGAATGGGGAATAGAGGAACTAGGGTATGATTACTGTCCAATATGTAGCGCCGGTGATTTTATTAAATTATTAAAATGCCCAAAAGGAAGAGACCGTAACAAAAAATCCCCTAAACCATTGTTAATACCTATACTTTGTGAATACGGTGAAAACGGTGAACGATGGGCATATAACGGACTCCCAACAAAGGAACTTAACCAGAGATATACCGAAAAACGAATAAATATGTTTAAGGAAGCATTGGAGGGCAATAAGCAGATAGAAGATATTAAAGATATTGAGGTGGCTAAAAAGCCAATTTCAGAATATTGGTCACAGTCGTCGCAGTCTGAAAAAACAAAGAAGAGAAGACGTTCACGCGTCGCTAAGATTAAGGAGTGATAATCTTCGATGGATACCGTTACGGACGCGGGTACCCCTCCGACCCCCAACGCCATCACAACAACCAAAAATTTCCTCGAAACCCTAAACACCGTCGAACAGGACTGGGCCACTTGGATCACCGATATACAACAATGCGAATCAGAAACGCAAGATCTGCTTCATGAGATAGAGCTAACCAAGTTCGATGTTCAGCGTGGTTATCGATTAGCCAAGCAACTCTAAGAAATAAGGCAGCGGAGGCGTGAGTTAAAAGATACCGTGGAGCTGTACAGGAATATCAAGGATTTCTTGGATTGCAATAAGCAGCTCAAGATTAGCCTATACAAGACCTTGGTTGGGATGGAGCACATCGAGGAGAATCACGGGCAGCGAGTATATACACCAAGGGTGCGGACGGATATTACGTTGGCGGAGAAGTTGGGGTAGGGAAAGAGGGGGCAAGAAATATGTTATTCAACATCTTAACGGTAGTATTGGTTTATATTATGTTTTGCGCATTGGGGGTTGCGGCATTCCGATTAATTACCAAAAAACCATTAAAGGATGCCGACAATAAAACTATATTACGTTCTGCGATTACGCTGACAATAGTATTTGCGTGGCTTATGAGCTGGCAGAATTGGTGGAGATAGAGAGGGTGAGAGGTGATAATCGCGATGCTAAAAGAAAATCAAGCCATACTCGAAGAACGCCTTAAATTATACAAAAAGCACAAGGCAGAAGTTATCACAACCCTGCAAAGGATCTCTGTTTGGGAAGAAACCTTAAAGGCGGGGGAGCTCTGGATGTTCGAATATTATACAAGCAAGATATTGGGCATGCCCCACGCGACTACAACAACATCGCCTACCGAATCGGCAGTATGTCGCGGTGAAGTCACTACTGAGTTAGTGCAGGAATGGATCGACGAAGATAAATCTCGGATGAGATATAAGATCGTGGAGATTGAGCAAATTGATGAAGCATTGAAGGCATTAACGAGGGAGCAGAGGACGGTTATTGAATCCAAGTATTTTGATGAGATGACGTGGAGGAATATTGAAGTTGTATTCAATAATCAGCATTCTGTGGGTAGGCCAACAATTTATAGTGATATGCTCAGGAGGATTAATAAAGAGGCGTTAGAGGTGCTTTGGGAGATATTGGGACCTTTGTTTCAGAGGTATCTATATTTTAGGAGGGGTTGAGGGTGTACATTTGCCCATATGCCTATAGATTGAGTAATGGTTTATTTTCATGCGAACCTAGGGAAGAAAATATTAGAGAACAAATTAGAAAACAACTAACCATAGAGGCTATAGAAGATATGAATAAATACTTAAATTTTGCCCATCCGCTTTGCCCAAAAAACGTTAAAAGGAATGCGTCGGGAATTACTATCTGCTGGGAAACGTAATACAAATATACTTCAGGAGGGGTTGAGAAATGAAAAAACCTAATTACGCAAGGCTTGGAAGGTTGTTTGAAAAGATAAAGCATATTGGCATCTATTTAACGGATGAGGAAATGGATGAAATGGAAAAGGTTTCAACGGGGGCAGAAGAACGAATTTTAGGGGGGGGGGTAAAAATAGGAAATAATGAATTAATCAGAATAGATTCACCGGACGATACCCTGGAAGAAATAGGTGCGTTTATGGAACATGGCGAGGATTTCAAGCCTTCAAGATTTGAAGCGGAAGGAGAGATTAAAACAAGTTACCGGGATATTGAAATTGAAACAAAGCGATGCATTATAGATCTAAATTTTATATTAGCAAAATTTAAAGGCAAAAAAGTAAAGATAAAGATTGAGGTCGAAGAGTAAAAACCTGTGCCAAATCGTATATTCCCAGAATATTCCCAGAATATTCACAGTTTATTCACACATTTGGCTCTTGAACCATGATATAATACCAACGTGGAGCTTTGTAAGATGGTCAGCTCAATGATAATATTTCACTGAATGAGGTGCTTCATGTTATGGAAAACCAAACTCCTCAAGACGACCTACAAAAAGTATGGAACAAATTCATTTTAACCGTTGCTGAAGAATTCAAGGTCATCGTATTCTTAGATTGGCTAGCCGATGTAATTAATAAGATCGATTCTCGATGGAAGAGGTTTTGGGGTAAATATTCTTAGGTAAATACTAATATTGTCAAAAGGCGTTCTCAACCGAGAGCGCTTTTTATATTTCCCAGAGGCGAGGTGATCATATTGTCGCAATGCAGCAGATTTAAACCGAAGGATAATATAACGGAATTATTTTTTAACTGCGTACCTGTCGCTTGCGCTAATTGTATCCGATGGAATGGCAACAAGTGCCGTGTCGAGGCCGAGTTGTTGGCGGAGTGGGACAGGGAGCACGGTGCGTTCGAGCGACAAATGCGGCAGAATAGGGGGATAGTGATAGATGGCTAATAAACCATATAAAGAATGGATTGAGATAACAACATGCGACGATGCGGCAAAAGGGCTTAGGGTATACCGAGAAAAGTATACCGGAGAAACGATGAGGGTTAACGTTGATGGAAGTGGTTGCTTGTATGAAGAGGTGAGGTAGTTGGTGATGCGACCGCTTAGGCCATGTGGATATCCTGGGTGCGGTGAGCTCGTTGTTTCCGGTCGTTGTGAGAAGCATACTAAGCAGGAGCAACGATGTGATAAGCGGCGTGGCAGTAGCACAGAGCGAGGATATAACGCAAGATGGCAAAGATACAGGACGCAGTTCTTAATGGCCCATCCATTGTGTGAGTGTAAAGAGTGCAAGGATGGCGGGCTAATAACAGTTGCAACAGTCGTTGACCATATCATCCCACATAAGGGAAATTACAACCTGTTCTGGGACCCAAGTAATCATCAAGCAATGAGTAAGCAGCATCACGATAGAAAGACAGCGACAGAGGATGGAGGGTTCGGCAATGGCAGATTTTAATTTGCTTGAAAAAGTTGAGAACATGAAAGTACTTGAAATAAAAGACGGTGACACGTTGATCGTTAAGCTGAATTGTATAGCAAATGACAAACAGGTTAAAACAATAACCCATCAACTTAAGCGAGCATTGGAACTGCCAGACAATATAAAAGTTATTGTCATGGAGGAAGGAATGGATATTGGGGTAATTAGGCAGGGGTAGGGGGCTTCCGTTTTCTGGAAAGTGCGCCTCCAGGACCGTGTAGCCTCTCTTTTCTTAAAAAATGTCCCCACGCTAGTTTCATTTAGGGCTTGTTTCATTTAGGAGGTGAGCAGTGATGCCACAGATAGTTTCGTTCGACAAAATGCAAGTTGGCCATAAAGGCGAAGGAAAACACTGGACAAAAGAGCAAGTTGAAAAACGAACGACAGCTGCTCAATCCGTAAAAAGAAAATCCCCGGTCAAATTAAGAATGCCGATTTGGCTTGACGACGAAGCAAGGCAGATATGGAAGAAAACATTAAAGGACATGAAGGGGTTTGATGTCCTGGATAATGTTGATGCCGATGCGCTTGCAATATATTGTGACGCAGTTGCTAGATACAGGGAAACAACACTGAAGGTCAGGGAAGAAGGATATACAACAATGAGCGCCCAAGGAGTAGAAACGGTAAGCCCTTATGTCAAAGCAGCACAAAGCTATGCCAGGGTAGCACTCCAATATTCTGAGAAGCTTGGGCTTAATGCAAGTTCCAGAGCAAGGCTAGCAAAGAAAAAAGCAGATATCGAGGAAGACCCGAATGCAGACCTATTCGATTAGTGAGCTAGAAGAATTGCATCCGACTACACGGTATGCCTCCGAAGTTGTAATGGGTATGCGCATTGCCGGCGAACTTGAGATACTAGCCTGCCAAAGACATCTTAATGATTTACTAAAACAGGGTACCGAAGCATTTCCATTTGTTTTTGATGAGACGAGGGCAGATAGAATTTTTAGCTGGTTTGAAAGATGTTGTCGTCATGTCAAAGGGGTATATAGTGGCCAATTAATAGAACTTGTGCCCCATCAGTATTTTGATTTCGGATGCTTGTTTGGATGGGTACACATGAAGACCGGCAGGCGACGATTTAAAAAATCCTATAAACAGGTTGGGCGAGGGAATGCCAAGTCGGCAGAAATGTCAGGGGTTGCAAACTTTGGACTATGTAGCGACTGTTATTATCCTCCTGGGAGTCCGCATTTAAAAGTGTATGAGAGTAGTCCGCAGGTAGAATGCGCAGCCGTTGATAGGGAACAGGCAAAAATAGTATGGAATGACGCAAAGGCAATGGGGCTGGCAAGTCCTGATATAAAGAAAAGGCTTAATATCAGAAAAACCTATATTGAGCATAAGCGGCGCGGGGGATACATTAGGCCATTGTCAAAAGATACAAAAAACAAATCGGGGTTGTCGCCATGTATAGTTGTTATTGACGAGTATCATGAACATTCCACATCGGATATTCATGATATTTGTTATTCCGGCTTTGGCAAGCGTGCCCAGAATCTTATGTGTATCATTACAACAGCAGGGAAGGACGCCGAAAACAATCCATGCAAAAAAGAGTATGACATTTGTGTAAAAATACTTAAGGGCGAAATAACTGCGGAACAATATTTTGTAATAATCCGGCAACTTGATAAAAATGATAGCCCGCATGATCTTGAGATAGCAATTAAAAAGGCCAATCCAATGCTTCAGGTAGAAAATGAATATTCTCAATATTTACTGGAGCAAATCAGAGAGGAACACGACCTAGCTTATAACTCTGGTGATTATGCGAAGATTCGTGACTATCTAACTATGCGTTGTAATCTTTGGCAAATGGACAGCGAGAAAAAATTCATGGATGGTTTAATGGATAGGTTCAAAGAGTTGGCTGTGTCCAGAAGAGAATTCCTAGAAAGAGTAAGAGGCAGAGAGACCTATTCTGGTGCTGACCTATCCAAGCGCATTGACCTAACTGGCAATGGATACGTTTTCCCGCTTGAAGATGGTTTTTATGCTGTATGCGCTCATGGATGGCTACCACAAGAAAAGGTGCAATGGCATAAGGATAATGACCATATGGATTATGAGTTTTTACAAAGAGACGGCTGGTGTACCATTCAAGATGGTGGCGTAATTGATACCGATGGAATAATTGAATACTCAGAAAAACAAGTAGCCGAGCAAGGTTGGGTGATCAAAGAATGGGATCTCGACCCTGCTACGGCTTTTCAATTTGCAAATGATCTTAAGAAAAATAATTACGCGGATGATCAAGTGATAGATATACGCCAAGGGCCCTTGACACTATCGGAACCAACAAAGTTTTTCAGAGAACTAGTAATTAAGGGAAAATTAATCCACGATGGCAACCCATTATTGACCTGGTGTGTAAGCAATGCGATGGAAGTTGATAAGGGTGGCGGGTTAATTATGTTATCGAAAAAACATAAAGACGATACTCAAAGGATTGACTTGTTGGCCGCCATTATTACTGCGATGAGGCGGGCGATGGTAGTAGTGAATACCAAATCAAATGTTTATCAAAATCGTGGCATGAGGTCTTTATTGTAGGTGATCACTAATTAGGGGAGGTGATAGTTTGAAATTAATGCAACGCGCAAAACTCCTGTTTAGTAACCAAAGTTTCAGTGAATACGTCCGTCAATTCGTCACAGGGGAAGACATGCCAAATATGAACCAACCTGGCCGAATAGACACCTTAACAGCCATGAAATATACGGCTGTTTTTGCTTGCATAAGGGTATTGTCGGAAACATTGGCCAGCACGCCAATCATGCTCTACCGGAAGAAGAATGATGGGGATCGCGAAGTTCGTAACGACCTAGCCGTATATGATATTCTTCATAACCAGCCGAATGAGGAAATGTCTCCGTTCTCATTCAAGGAGATGTGTATGGTTGCGCTAAACACAGGCGGGAATGCGGTTTGTCAAAAACTTAGGCAAGGAGATAATCTCATTGGCTTATATCCCTACGAATGGCCAAAGGTCAATATTGGTAGAGATCCCACTACAAAAAAGTTGATCTATAAGGTTAGAGATGGCGCAACAGAGCTAGTCCTTCAAAGGGAAAACGTTTTCCATATTCCAGGGATAAGCTTTGACGGAATTGTTGGGCTCTCACCTATCGAATATGCTACCTCGGCTATTCAGCTTGGGCTTTCTTATGAGCAGTTTGGAGTAAATTTCTATAAGAACGGTGCGAACTCAAGCGGAGCATTCAGCTTTCCAGGCGAATTAGGCGAAGAATCTTTCCAGAGGCTGAAAAAAGATCTTAAGGATAATTATGCAGGCCTAAAGAATACGGGAACGCCAATGTTGCTTGAGGGTGGGGGTAAGTTTGAACAATTCGCCATGAAGCCGGCTGATGCTCAGTTAATAGAAAACAAGCGTTTCCAGATAGAAGATGTCGCGAGGATCTACCGGGTGCCAATGCATTTGATTCAAGAATTGTCACGTTCGACCAATAATAACATCGAAAAACAGTCACTAGAGTTTATCATTTACACAATGCTTCCCTGGTTTAAGCGCTGGGAAGAGGCAATAAATATGCAACTGTTGGTACCGAGAGAGCGTCGGGAAGGGTATTACTTAGAATTTAACGTAAATTCGCTCTTGCGCGGCGATATTAAATCCAGATATGAAGCATACGCAATGGGAATCCAGTGGGGTATATTATGCATCAATGATTGCCTGAAACTTGAGAATATGAACAGCGTTGAAGGTGGAGATAGGAGAATTCAGCCGTTAAACATGATTAACATCAATAAGGCTGATGATTATTACACTAAAGAGCAAACGCGAAAAAACGATCAAGCAAAGGTGATGGCCGAACAGCTTCAAATGTTACTGGAAAGGGGCGCTGCCTAATGAGATGCCTAAACCGCTGGCGCAAACTTGACCGTGCCTTTGTGCCCACGCATTACGGAGGAATCTATAAGTGCAAATGCGGCGTTGAGTATTCATCAGATCTCGTCGATTCTGCTGAAAAGAAAGAATGGTTTCGGATTCGACTATTGAGACTATTTGATGTTATTAGGATGCCAAGTGGTAAGAAAAACCTTGTAGCGCATACTTGGAAGGGTAAAATAGTCCATCCTTTGCTCTATAAATTTTATAACTATTTAAGGCTGAATCAATTCGATTCTAAGGAAAGGAGGCGAGAAGGTTGAAAAACAAAAAGAATAAAAAGTTCTGGCAATTCAAGGCTAGTACAGATGATTCAAGTGTTGGCGAACTCATGCTTTACGGCGATATATCTAGCTATGAATCATGGTGGGGGGACGTAGTTACGCCGAAGCAGTTCAAGGAAGATCTTGATGCGCTTGGAGACATAACGGAGCTAAATATTTTCATCAACTCCAGCGGGGGTGATGTTTTTGCAGGACAAGCCATACGCTCCATGCTCAAGCGCCACAAAGCATATAAAACAGGATATGTCGATGGCCTTGCAGCTTCAATAGCCTCTGTCATACTTACTGCTTGCGACAACGTCGTTATGCCGATAAACGCCATGCAGATGGTCCATAAGTGCTGGACATTTGCGATAGGCAATGCTGACGACATGCGAAAAATGGCAGAAGACATGGACAAGATTGACGAATCAATTATTGCTGCTTATCAAGAAAAAACCGGACTTGATAAAGAAAAGATAATTGAAATGATGACCGCTGAAACATGGATGACTGCTGAAGAAGCGGTTGAGCTTGGTTTTGCCGACGAAATCGAAGAAGCGAAAAAGGTTGCTGCTTCAATGAATGAAAAGTTCTTAATGATGAATGGTCAACGATTCGAATTAAGCAGGTTTAAGAACCCGCCTGAGATCGCTTCCGTCCCTGTGGTTGCCGTCGCGCCAGTAGTTAATCCTGTTGTTGCGATTGTAAATACTCCAACAGTCCAGGGTCAGGGCAGAACCCTATCAGCAGAAAACGAACAACGCATAACCGATGCGAGAGATCTGCTGAATGAAGTCCTGGGGCAGCTTGACACCACGGATCAAGCGGGTAATTCGGCTGGCATACCGCCAGCCAGCGCCGCAGCCGCACTTATCCCCCCTGGTTCGGATCCACCGCAACCAACGGGCGGCCAACAAGGTCCACCGGATAACCCAGAGCCCACAGCACTCGCAGGAGGACCAGATCCACCCGGGACCGCAGCTCCACCCGACAACCTTAAAATCCTAAAAGCAAAACTAGCTCTAAAGGCTAAATCTTTAGAGCTAGTTTTAATTTAAAAAGGAGGACAACGAAATGAATCAATTATTAGCAAAAAAAGATACCCTACTGGCTGAGATTGGAGAAATGACAAAAGCTGACTCCACGGCTACAAATGAGGAAATCACCGCAAAGATGGCGGAGATTGATAACATCAAGGCCAAAATCGAGGCACAAAAAATCCTTAACAAAATGGAAGACGACCGCTTAGCCGCCGAAGCTGCAGCGAAGGTGCCGGATGTTCCCCCTGTCTACGCTACCCCGAAGAATCCTAACGAAAATAAATTTTCTAGTCTTGGGGAAATGGCAATGGCTGTCTATCGAGCTAGTGCGCCTGGGGGGAGCGTTGATAATAGGTTGCGAGTCAATGCTTCTGCCAGCGGCATGAGCGAAACCGTCCCAAGTGATGGTGGATTCCTTGTGGAACAAGAAATGGCGCAGACAATATTTGAGCGCGCTTATAGTACCGGAGCCATTTTACAGCGTTGCAGCAGCATCCCTATTGGCCCTGGTCGTAATGGCACGAAAATACCCGCCGTTGACGAAACCAGTCGCGCGACTGGCTCTCGGTGGGGTGGCATCCGTGCTTATTGGGAAGGTGAGGCAGACCAGATAACTGGTAGCAAGCCGAAGCTCTCTACTATTGATATGATCCTCAAAAAGTTAACAGCGCTGGTTTATGCTACCGATGACTTGCTTGACGATGCTGTAGCGCTCGAATCATTCCTTATGCAACGTGTCCCGTTGGAAATCAATTTCCGGACAGAAGACGCTTTAGTTAATGGCTCCGGAGCGGGCCAACCATTAGGAATTCTTAACTCCAATAGCCTTGTAACCGTAGCGAAAGAAACGGGGCAAGCGGCGGATACAATTGTATTTGAAAACGTGTCTAAGATATGGTCTCGCTGCTGGGCCCCCTCGCGACAGAACGCCGTTTGGCTAATTAATCAGGATTGTGAACCGCAATTAGATGGCATGGCCGTATCGGTCGGCACCGGCGGTGTTCCAGTATACCTTCCTCCTGGCGGACTTAGTCAGTCCCCATATGCCACATTAAAGGGGCGGCCAGTAATTCCGGTCGAATATTGTCCAACATTAGGCGATGTCGGCGATATTATCTTAGCTGATTTCAGTCAATATCAGGTAATTAACAAAGGTGATATAAAAACCGCATCATCCATTCACCTGCGCTTCGATTACAACGAAACAGCGTTCAGGTTCGTGTTTAGGTTCGATGGGCAGCCGTTATGGAAATCGGCCTTAACTCCGTACAAGGGAAGTAACACCCTAAGCCCATTTGTAGCACTTGCTGCGCGATAAAATCCCTAGGCTAGGCTAAAGGGTCTAGCCTTACTCAAAAAAAAT